>JBAXES010000279.1:0-5917 GCA_037140315.1 Chloroflexales bacterium | reverse complement strand
CCGCCCCGCCTCCAGGTTTGCATCAGCCTGGATTAAATTCGGGATGACTCATGGCCCACCCCTACGGGTGTTTTATGGACGAAGGCCGCTTCACCATCCCGACGCGGGTCTACCTGACGGCCGCGCAGCGCGAGAAGCTCGACGGGCTGCTGCGGATCGCCGAGCAGGATCTCGACGTGCTGCTCAGCGACCTGCTAGCGGGCTACCTGGCCGGCCAGGCCGACCCGTCGGTCGAGCCCGGGCCAGACCTGGGCGCCGCCCGGGCCGCCGAGCTGGCCGGCCGGCGCCGCGAGCTGCGCCGCCTGCGGGCCAAGCTGAACGACCCCTATAACCCGCCGCCGCCCTGGCTGATCACGCTGGTCGCCGACCTAGAGGCCGAGATCGCGCGCTTAGCGCGCGAATGATAAATGTTGAATGTTGAATGCCCTCGGACATTCAACATTCAACATTCAACATTATGAAAGTGCGTCTGGACCAACTGATCGTCGCGCGCGGCCTCGCTGAGACGCGCAGCAAGGCCCAGGCCCTGCTGCTCGCCGGGAGCGTGCGGGTCAACGGCCAGCCGGCGGGCAAGGCCGGCACCCTGGTGAACGAGGCGGTGGTTCTGGAGGTGACGGCGGCCCTGCCCTACGCAAGCCGGGGCGGCCACAAGCTGGCCCACGCCCTCGACACCTTCGATCTGAGCCCCGCTGGCCTGGTCGCCCTCGATGCCGGGGCCTCCACCGGCGGGTTCACCGACGTGCTGCTCCAGCGCGGCGCCGCCCGCGTCTACGCCGTGGATGTGGGCTACGGCATCCTCGACTACCGCCTGCGCGAGGACCCGCGGGTGGTGGTGATGGAGCGCACGAACATCCGGCACCTGGAGCAGCTGCCGGAGCCTGCGGTGCTCGCCGCCTGCGCGGTGATCGATGTCTCCTTCATCTCGCTCAAGCTCGTGCTGCCGGCGGTGCGCCGCCTGATCGCCCCCGACGCCTGGGTGGTGCCGCTGATCAAGCCGCAGTTCGAGGCCGGGCCGGGGCAGGTGGGCAAGGGCGGGGTCGCGCACGACCCCGCCCTTGCCCACCTGCCCCGGCCGTCCACCGGACGGTGCTGCGCGAGGTCCTGGCGGCCGCCGCCGGACTCGGGCTGACGCCGCGCGGGCTGACGCGCTCGCCGCTGCTCGGCCCAGCCGGCAACGTGGAGTTCCTGGCCTGGCTCCAGCCAGGTGGCGAGATGATCGACATCGATCTGGCCGCTCACTGAGGGCCAGCTACAGAAGGCCATCGTTCTTGCGCCTGCGCCCATGCTCTGCTATCATTGCGGCGAACTTGGCACCCGAGTCGTCGCACCATGTCATCTAGCGCCATCGAGCTGCATATCCTCCGTGCACCCAAAGCAAGCCAGGCTGCCAGTGCGATGCCGACCAGCAGCGCCCGGGCCTGCGCGACGTAGCGACCGGCCAC
Organism: Chloroflexales bacterium; assembly: GCA_037140315.1. GTDB lineage: Bacteria > Chloroflexota > Chloroflexia > Chloroflexales > Chloroflexaceae > Oscillochloris. The sequence goes on along the minus strand of JBAXES010000279.1, from coordinate 4,475 downwards.
TCGCTTCACCGACCTCACGTGTCTGAATCCTGGAGGGTCAACCCGTGCCACTACAATATCATTCCCAGATTCGCCTGCCATGGAAGACCCCCTACTGGATGTGCAGCGCCCTGATCATCACCCTGCTGATCGGCGTGGGCGGCTGCGGGCTGGGCCCGCGCGATCCGTCAGTCCCACTGATCGAGCCTGGAACGTCGCCCGTCCCATCGGTGGAGAACCCGTCACCAGCCCAAACGGTGGCGTTGGTGATGAAGACGCTCACGAACCCCTTCTTTGTTGAGATGGAGCAGGGCGCGCGCCGGGCCGAGGCGGATCTGGGGGTGCGGCTGCTCGTCGAGACGGCGGCCCAGGAGACCTCGATCGACCAGCAGATCGCGATCATCGAGCGGCTCATCGACCAGAAGGTCGATGCTATCGTCATCTCGCCCGGCGACTCGACAAGCCTCGTGCCGGTTCTCGTGCGCGCCCAGCAGGCCGGCATTGTGGTCATCAATATCGACAACCGGCTCGACCCCACCCTCATGCGCAATCTCGGCCTGGTCAATGTCCCGTTTATTAGCGTGGACAACGAGGACGGGGCCTACCAGGCGGCCCGCGCGGTGAGCGCCGGCATCACCGCACCGACACAGGCGGTGATCATCGAGGGTATCATGAGCGCCCAGAACGCGATTGATCGGTCACACGGCGCCCAGCGGGCCTTTGCCGAAAACCCGGCGATCAACCTGGTCGCCACCGAGACGGCGCACTGGAAGATCGATGAGGCGTACGCGGTGACGAAGCGGCTGCTGATTGCCCACCCCGACATTGGTGTGATCTTCTGCGCGAACGATATGATGGCCCTGGGGGCCCTCCAGTACCTGACGGAGACCAGCCGAAGCAATGTCCAGGTCGTCGGCTTCGACGCGCTGGCCGAGGCACGGCAGGCGGTCAGCGCCGGACGAATGGTGGCGACGGTAGACCAGCAGGCGGCGCAGCAGGGGTACCTCGGCGTCCGCTACGCCGCGGCCCGGCTGGCAGGCGACAAGGTGCCTGAAGAGACGATGGTGCCGGTGAAGCTTATCACGCGCGACGCCAAGCCCTAGGAGATTTCCGGGGAGAGCAAAGCCCTCCCCGGCTCGCCCACATAGGCGACCTATGCAGCTCCGCATCAACCTCACCCACAAGTTCATAGCTTTCCTGCTGCTCGCCGCCGTGCTCCCGCTGCTCATCGTGGGTTTTTCTGCGTATGAGGTTTCGCGCACGATTGTGCACGAGGAGGCCATCCGCTTCACGCAGGCCGTTGTCGATGCCCAGCGCGACTATCTCGACCTCCAGTCGCAGCAGATCGCCAACCTGATTGCGAATCTGGTGAGCGTGGAGCAGATCACCGACGCCCTGGGGAGCGACGCGCAGGCCGACGCCTATACGAACCTCGCCACCCAGGCCCGGATCGGCTACATCCTCGACGGCTACAGCAACCTGAAGGGGCTGGTGTCGATCGACATCTTCACCACGCGCGGGGCCCACTACCATGTCGGCGACACCCTCGACGTCTCACGGCTGCGCGATGATGTGATCAACCGGCTCCTCGTGGAGGCGCGCGCCCACAGCCCGGATGTGGTGTGGGTTGGGATCGAGAGAAATGTCAACGCCAGCTCGAGCCAGCAGCAGGTGCTCACCGCCGCCCGCATGATAATGAGCACCACGCGCGGATCGGCGACCTCCGATCCCGTCGGCATGCTGCTGGTTAACTCGAGCGTTGATGAACTCTACACCCACCTCCAGCGCGTCAAGCTCGGAGAGGGGGCGCTGCTCCTGATCATCGACGCGCAGGGGCGGGCGGTGTATCACCCCGCCCCCAACCTGCTGGGCACAACGATCAACCATACCATCCGCGAGTCGCTCCAGGGGCCGAGCGGAACCTTGACCAAGGTGATCGACGGCCAGACCATGCTGCTGACCTACACCACCTCCAGCCTGAGCGGCTGGACGGTGCTCAGCATCGTGCCCATCGCCACCCTCGACGCCCGGGCCGTGACGATTGGGCTGACGCTCATCCTGGCCCTCGCGATAGCCTGTATTATCGTTGGCGTCGCCGCCACCTTTGCCTCGCAGAAGATCGTCACCCCGCTCCGGGATCTGACCGGCCGCATCCAGCTCCTCCAGACGAGCGGGCCCGGGTGGGAGACTCCGCTGCCGGTGCGGGGCACAGATGAGGTGGCCGAGCTCAGCCGCTGGTTCAACACCTTCCTTGAGACGCTCAGCGCGCGGAGTCAGGCTGAGGAGGCGCTCCGTGAGAGCGAGGAGCAGACCCGCCTGCTCTTTGAAGAGTCGCCGGATGCGGTGGTTCTGTTTGACGATGCCGGCCGGGTGACGCGGATGAACCACGCGTTTGAGCGCATGACCGGCCACCCCGCCGAGGATATCACCGGCCAGACGCTGGACGCCCTGAGGGTGGTGTCCCACGAGCAGTTCGCGGCCCTGCGCGCGAGCATGATCACGCCCCTTCAGGCCTACAGCCGGCTCATAACCGCTGAGTTCCGGCTCACCGACGCGCATGGGGCGGTCCGCGATGTGGGGGTGCGCGCGTTCGGGCTGACCATCCACGGCCACCGGCACTATCTCTCCACCATGCGCGACATCACCATCGAGAAGCAGGTCACCGAGACCCTGCGCCAGGCCAACGCCGAGCTCGCGCGGGCGGGCCGGACCAAAGATGAGTTCCTGGCCAACATGAGCCACGAGCTGCGCACGCCGCTCAACGCGATCCTGGCGCTCAGCGAGACGCTCCAGGAGCAGATCATGGGCCCGCTGAACGAGCGCCAGATGACCTCGCTCTACCACATCGAGGACAGTGGGCGCCATCTGCTCGATCTGATCAACGATATCCTCGACCTTTCCAAGGTCGAGGCTGGGCGGCTGGAGCTCCAGATCGACACCATCATGGTCGCCGAGGTGTGCCAGTCCAGCCTGGTGTTTGTCAAGGAGCTGGCGCTCAGGAAATCGGTTAAGCTGGCCTTACAGCTGAATGACCCGATGGCTGAGCTGAAGGCCGACTCGCGGCGGCTGAAGCAGATGCTGGTGAATCTGCTGAACAACGCGGTCAAGTTCACGCCGGACAACGGCCAGGTGCGCCTGGAGGTGACGACCGACTCTGCGGAGGGGGTGATCCGCTTTCTCGTACACGACACCGGCATCGGGATAACGCCCGAGGATCTGGCCCGGCTGTTCCAGCCCTTCCAGCAGCTGGACTCGAGCCTGAGCCGCCAGCACGAGGGCACCGGTCTGGGGCTGGCGCTGGTGCGCCGCCTGGCCGAGCTACACGAGGGGAGCGTGTCAGTGGATAGCACGCCCGGACAGGGCAGCTGCTTCACGATCACCCTGCCCTACCACCCGCCGCACGTGCCGGAGCCGCCGCCTCCCGACGCCGCCCCGCATGTGCACCCATCAAAGGCCAGCCTCGTGCGCTCGGCGCTGATGATCGCGGATTCGACGACCAGCAGGCCTGCGCCTCTGTCTGCGCCGACGAACGGGCGGATTCTGATCGCCGAGGATAACGACGTCAACATCATGGCCATCGCGGACTACCTGCGCGCGAAGGGATACGAGGTAGTGGTCGCCCACAACGGGCGCGAGGCCCTTGAGCTGGCAGGCGAGACGCCGCCGGATATGATTCTGATGGACATCCAGATGCCAGAGATGGACGGGCTGGAGGCGATCCGTAGCCTGCGGGCCATGCCTGACTGCGCGGCCACGCCGATTATCGCGCTGACCGCCCTGGCCATGCCGGGCGACCGCGAGCGCTGCCTCACGGCCGGTGCCAGCGAATATATAACCAAGCCCGTTCGCCTGAAGGGGCTACTTGAGGTGATCCAGCGGCTGCTGGCCTCGTGATGGAGGCTCCGGTCGCCCCGCAGAGCTGCGCGGCGCTGCTCATGCGGCGCGGTCATCGTCGCCGTCAGGCGCAGGCCCCAGGTAGCTGGCCAGCAGATCGCGCAGGCGCAGGCGGGCGCGGTGCAGGCGCACCTTCACCGCGCCCGGCGTGATGCCGAGCTGGGCCGCCGTCTCCTCGGTGCTCAGCTCCGCGAGGTCGCGCAGCAGCACCACGACCCGCAGCGGCTCCGGCAGCGCGGCGATCGCCTGCGCAAGCTGGGCGCGCAGCTCGCCGTTCAGGGCGGCGCGCCCGGGGTCGAGCGACCAGGGCTGGTGCGGCTGGGGCAGATCATCCGGCTGAAGCATCTCTGCGACATCGTCGAGGGCGACCTGCGGCTTGCGCTGGCGGAGCAGCATCAGCCCCTCGTTCGTGGCGATGCGGTAGATCCACGTGCCCAGGCTGCTCGCCTCATCGAAGCCGGGCAGGGCGTTGCAGGCCTTGATAAAGGTCGTCTGGAGCACGCCCTCGGCGTCATCGGGGTCGCCGGTCAGGCGCAGGGCGCGGGCATAGACCAGCGGCGCGAAGCGCTTGACCAGGCAGGTGCAGGCGTCGGGGTCGTGGC
>JBAXES010000278.1:0-5917 GCA_037140315.1 Chloroflexales bacterium | reverse complement strand
CCGCGAGGGCGGTCGCACCGTCGGCGCCGGTGTCGTCACCAAGATCATCGAGTAAGCGTCTGTGATCCAGGCTGCGGGGCGTCGGTCGGTCTGTCGGGCCGATGCCCCCAGCACATAACCTCGTCAGAGGAGCTTGTTATGGCAAAGCAGAAGGTACGTATTCGCCTCAAGGCGTATGACCACAAGATTTTGGATCAGTCGGCTCGGCAGATTGTCGAGGCGGCTGAGCGTACCGGCGCCCTGGTGGCCGGCCCCGTGCCCCTGCCGACAAAGATCGAGAAGTACAGCGTGATCCGCTCAGGCTTCATCGATAAGAACTCGCAGGAGCAGTTCGAGATCCGCACCCACAAGCGGCTGATCGATGTGCTCGACCCGAGTCAGCAGACGATCAACGCCCTGATGAAGCTTAACCTGCCCGCCGGTGTGGATATCGAAATCAAGCTCTAGTGTCGCCTGAGTGTCGGGAGACGGGCGACGGGCATTAAAAAAAGCACTACGTCGTCGGTCGTCGGTCAAGAGCAAAAGGCAGCCGCTGCGCAATGACGCAAGCTGCGGAGGTAGCAGTAATGATTAGTGGGATGTTGGGTCGGAAGCTGGGGATGATGCAGGTCTTCAGCGATAAGGGCGAGGTGATCCCGGTCACGGTGATTGCCGCCGGCCCCTGCATCGTTACCCAGGTACGCACTGTTGAGCGTGACGGCTACGCTGCGGTGCAGATTGGGTACGAGCAGGTGGAGCCGCGCAAGCTCACGAAGCCCCAGCAGGGGCACCTGAAGGCAGCCAACGCGATGCTGCGCTATCTGCGCGAGTTCCCCGCCGATAACCCCCAGGAGCACACGCCCGGCGAGGTGATCAACGTCGAGCTGTTCCAGCCCGGCCAGAAGATCGACATCTCGGGCACCTCGAAGGGTCGTGGTTTCACCGGCGTGGTGAAGCGCTGGGGCTTCCACGGCGGCCCGAAGACTCACGGCCAGAGCGACCGCCATCGCGCCCCCGGCTCGATCGGCGCAGGCACGACCCCCGGTCGCGTCTGGAAGGGCCAGAAGATGGCCGGTCGCATGGGCGGCAAGCGCGTCACGGTTCAGAACCTTGAGGTGGTCGAGGTGCTGCTGGAGAAGAACCTGATCCTGGTGAAGGGTTCAGTGCCCGGCGCTCGCACGGGCCTGATCGAGATCCGCCGCGCCGTAAAGGCCTAGATAAAACTATGCCTTCTCGTCGCCAACACACTGGCGGCGGAAAGGATATAGGAAACAGCAATGGAAGCAAATCTCTATAATCAGGCCGGCGAGCAGATCGGGAGCATCGAGCTGAGCGACTATGTCTTCGGCATCGAGCCAAACATCCCGGTGATGCACCAGTACGTGGTGATGCAGCGGGCTAACGCCCGTCAGGGCACCCAGAGCACCCTTGGCCGCGGCGAGGTACGAGGCAGCACCAGGAAGATCTATCGCCAGAAGGGCACCGGTCGCGCTCGCCAGGGCTCAGTTCGCGCCCCGCACCGCATTGGCGGCGGTATCGCCCACGGCCCACACCCACGCTCCTACCGGGTGAGCATGCCGAAGAAGATGCGCCGCCTGGCGGTGCGCTCGGCCCTCTCCGCAAAGCTCGCCTCCGCACAAATCCGCGTCGTCGATGCCCTGGCGCTGAAGGCGCCGCGCACCAAGGATATTATCAAGTTCCTTGGCGACCATACGCTCAGCGGCAAGACCCTGATCATCCTCGACCGCAAGAACGAGCAGACTGGTATCGTCCAGCGCTCGGCCAATAACCTGCCGAACGTGAAGACACTGCTCGCCAGCTACCTTAATGTGCGCGACCTGCTCACCTACGACACGGTGGTGCTGCCCAAGGCCGCGATCGAAATTATCGAGAGCTACCTGGGCGCCGGCCAGGCGTCTGCTCAGAGCGAGGAGGAGTAACGATGCCGACGCCGCATCAGATTATCGTCCGCCCGCTGATCACCGAGAAGAATACGCTCCTGATGGAGTCAAACCAGTATTCGTTCGAGGTGCTGCGCGAGGCGAGCAAGCCCGAAATTAAGCGCGCCATTGAGACTATCTTCAGCGTGACGGTGACGAGGGTGAACACCCTCAACGTCCGCGGGAAGCTAAAGCGGCGCGGGCGAGAGGTCGGTTACGCCCGGGATTGGAAGAAGGCGATCGTCACGATCGCCGCCGGCGACCGCATCGAGATCTTTGAAAGCTAGTCACGGTGGTAGGGGACAGCCCCCTGTGCCCTGTGCCCTGTACCTGGAGCAAAGCGATGGGTGTTCGCAAGTATAAGCCAACCTCGGCGGGTCGCCGCAATATGTCGGTGTCGACCTTCGAGGAGATCACCAAGAAGCGTCCTGAGCCCGGCCTCATCGAGCCACTGCGCAAGCAGTCTGGCCGTAACAACACCGGCCGTATCACCGTGCGCCACCGCGGCGGTGGCCACAAGCGCTTCTACCGCGTTATCGACTTCAAGCGCAATAAGCTCGGCATCCCAGCTAAGGTTCAGGCCATCGAGTATGACCCGAACCGCACGGCGCGCATCGCGCTGCTGGCCTATGTCGATGGCGAGAAGCGCTATATTATCGCGCCCGTGGGCCTGAAGGTCGGCGATATGCTGAGCAGCGGCCCCGACGCCGATATCCGCGTCGGTAATGCGCTGCCGCTCTCGGCAATCCCCCTCGGCACGCAGATCCACAACATCGAGCTGGAGATTAGCCGCGGCGGGGTTCTGGTACGCAGCGCCGGCACCTCGGCCCAGCTGATGGCGAAAGAGGGCGACTACGCCACTGTCCGCATGCCCTCCGGCGAGATGCGCATGATCCACATCCGATGCATGGCCACCATCGGCCAGGTCGGCAATCTGGATCACCAGAATATTCGCCTCGGTAAGGCCGGTCGCTCGCGCTGGCTCGGTCGCCGGCCACATGTGCGTGGGACGGTGATGAATCCGCGCGACCACCCGCACGGCGGTGGTGAGGGCCGATCCCCGCGTGGTATGAACCCGAAGACCAAGTGGGGCAAGCCAGCCCGCGGCGTGAAGACGCGCCACAACCCGCGCAGCGATCGGTTCATTGTCCGGCGGCGCAAGCCCTAATCGGGAGGGTGTGGGCGTGGCTCACACCGCCCTGTTCTGTCAGGAGGATCTATGGCTCGCTCTTCAAAGAAGGGGCCGTACGTCGATATTCGGCTCCTTGATCGCGTCGAGACCATGAACCGCACGAGCGATAAGCGCGTGCTGCGCACTTGGTCGCGCGACTCGACCATCTTCCCACAGATGATCGGTCACACGATCGCAATTCACGACGGTCGCCGCCACGTTCCGATCTATATCACCGAGAACATGGTCGGCCACAAACTTGGCGAGTTCGCGCCCACTCGCTTCTTCCGCGGCCACGGTGGCAAGAAGGCGGATAAGCGCGGCAAGATGAAGTAGTGATGCCCTCGGGTGTCGCTCTGTGCCCGGCTAGTTCGCATATGGTGTTGGCTACGTGCGCAAATCGTGAATTGTGGTACAATGAGCGGGTTTGCGTGCGTATGCGGCGTCTATGTGCGGCCTGGCCGCAGACGAGTAAGGCAATGGAAGTCAAAGCTGTAACCCGATATGTGCGCATCTCGCCGCTCAAGGTTCGCCTGGTGATGGACGTGGTGCGCGGGATGACGGTTGATCGCGCCCTGTCGACCTTGCAGTATATGCCGCAGAAGGCGGCCCGTGAGGTCTTCCGGACGGTTAAGTCCGCCGCAGCCAACGCTGAGAATAACTTCGACCTCGACCCGAGCGCCCTGGTGGTGAAGAAGATTTTTGCCGACCAGGGTCCGGTGCTCAAGCGCTTTATGCCGCGCGCTCGCGGTATGGCGAACCGTATCCGTAAGCCCACGACCCACATCACGGTGATCGTGGACGATGGCGAGACCTATTAGGCGGCCAGGACTAGGAGGTTGTCTTGGGACGAAAAGTACATCCGATCGGCTTCCGCCTCGGCTACATCAAGGACTGGCAGTCGAAGTGGTTCGCCGAGCGCTCTTACACCGATCAGCTCCATGAGGATCTGGCACTGCGCAAGCTGATTGCCAAGGAGCTGCAGAACGCTGGCGTCTCGCGCATCGAGATCGAGCGCTCGGCGAATAAGATTGAGGTGACGGTCTACACCGCAAAGCCCGGCATTGTGATCGGCAAGCGCGGCGCAAATGTCGATCTGTTGAAGAACACGCTTGAGCAGAAGACTGGCAAGAAGATCAAGCTCAACATCCAGGAGATCCATCAGCCCGAGCTCGATGCTCAGCTGGTGGCTGAGAGCATCGCTGAGCAGATCACCAAGCGCGTCTCCTACAAGCGGGCGATGAAGCAGGCCGTCCAGCGCGCGGTGCGCCTCGGCGCACAGGGTGTGAAGGTGCGCTGCTCGGGCCGCCTCGGCGGTGCCGAGATGTCGCGCATCCAGAACGAGAGCGATGGCCGCGTGCCGCGCCACACGCTGCGCGCCGACATCGACTACGCGCAGGTGCACGCCCACACCACCTACGGGCGCATCGGTGTGAAGGTGTGGATCTATAAGGGCGAGGTCTTCCCCGACCAGCTGGCAAAGGCCGCCGTCGAGCAGCAGACAAGCGCCCCCAGCGCCCCGACCGAGCGTCGCGAGCGCCCGGCCAGGAGGAACGACAATGCTGCTTCCTAAACGCACAAAATACCGCAAGCAGCAGCGCGGCCGTAACAAGGGCCTCGCCTACCGCGGAAGCGGCGTGGCCTTTGGCGACTATGGCCTGGTAGCTCTCGAGAGCACCTGGATCACCAGCCGCCAGATCGAAGCCGCCCGCCGAACGATCACCGGCTTCATCAAGCGCGGTGGCAAGGTCTGGATCCGGGTGTTCCCTGACAAGCCCGTGACTCAGAAGCCCGCCGAGACCCGCATGGGCGGCGGCAAGGGGTCGGTTGACCATTGGGTGGCGGTGGTGAAGCCGGGCCGTGTGATGTTTGAGCTCGGCGGCGTCACTGAAGAGATCGCCATGGAGGCGATGCGCCGCGCCGCCCAGAAGCTGCCCATCCCCTGCAAGATTATCACCAGGGATGAAGTGGAGGAGGCCGCCAGTGAAGCCAAGTGAGCTGCGCAACCAGGACGACGAGAAGCTGCGCGCCCAGCTGAAGGGCTTCGATCAGGAGCTGTTTAATCTCCGCTTTCAGCAGGTGACCGGTCGCCTGACGAATACCGCGCGCTTTAAGCAGGTTCGCAAGGACGTCGCGCGGATCAAGACGATCCTGCACGAGCGCGAGTTGGAGATCTAAAATGACTGATCAGCCGACAGCACGCAAGATCATGAAGGTCGGGCGTGTGGTGAGCGACAAAATGGATAAGACGGTGGTTGTGGCGGTGGATTATCTCAAGCCCCACCCGCTCTACCGCAAGATTATCCGCAAGACGAACAAGTTCCACGCCCACGACGAGGAAAACACCTGTAAGGTGGGCGATACGGTGCGGATCGAGGAGTCTCGCCCGCTGAGTCGCACAAAACGCTGGCGGGTCGTCGAGATCGTGCAGCGCGGTGAGGAGTAAGAGCCATGATCCAGCCTCAGTCTCGCCTGAAGGTTGCCGATAACACCGGCGCCAAAGAGATCATGTGCATCCGCGTACTCGGTGGATCGCGGGTCAGATACGGTCGGGTCGGCGATGTGATCGTCGCCTCGGTCAAGCAGGCCGCCCCTGGCGGCTCTGTGAAAAAGGGTGAGGTGGTACGCGCGGTGATCGTGCGTACGACCAAAGAGTACGGGCGACTTGACGGCTCGCATATTCGCTTCGACGACAATGCGGCCGTAATCATCGGTAAGGAAAACAACCCCCGCGGCACGCGCATCTTTGGCCCGGTGGCCCGTGAGCTGCGCGAGAAGCAGTTTATGCGTATCGTGTCGCTGGCGCCGGAGGTACTGTAATGCACGT
>JBAXES010000277.1:0-5932 GCA_037140315.1 Chloroflexales bacterium | reverse complement strand
CGCTGGCGGGTGTGCGGTTGGCGCGGGCACCCCTGTGCTGGCCGACGTGGCCGCCGGTGGGGCAGGAGCTGTGGCCAACGGCCGTGGGCTCGGGCTCTCCGCCGCGGTCGGTGCCGCCGCAGTCGGTGCCGCCGCGGTCGGTGCCGCCTGTGGCATAGGCTGGAGACCTAGCCCCGCAAGCAGCGTGTCGGAGACCTCGCTTGCCCGCCTGGCTGCATCGAGCGCCCGGCGCGTGGCGTCGGGCAGGCTCGGATCCTGTGCCTGTGTCAGGGCGAGGCGCTGCTCCTCAACTTGAGCGCGATAGATCACCAGCAGCTTGGGGCGATTCTCGGGGGCGACCCGCGCAATCGCCTGGGCTGTCGTGAGGTAGGAGGTCTGCAGATCGGCGAGCAGCTGCGGGTCGCCCCCTCGCCCGGCCTTCGCCACCGCGATCAGCTCATCGACCCGCAGCTTAGTGAGGGCAATGTTCAGCAAGGCCCGATCTGCGCTGTCGTTCACGAAGACCATCCGGGCCGACTCGCCGACCCGCTTCAGGCCATAGAGCGGGCTTCCGGGGAGGCTGCGCCCCGCGAAGGCAACCCCGCCCCCGAAGAGTGCGAGGGCCAAGAGCGTGGCTGTCCCTAGTAGTAGCGCCCAGCCGCCCCACCCCCACGTCTGTCGTTGATGGGTGCGCCGCAACGCGGCCCGGGCCCGTGTTTGCGCCGCTGTCCGCGCGTGCGTCGATAGCTCGGGTGGGATCCAGATCCGCAGCTGGGTGGCCGTCGCGAGCAGAGCCTCTAGATCGCCAGCATACTGCGGGAAGTCGCGCATGCACGCCTCGGCGGACTCTCCGGCGCTGATGCGTGTCAGGCAGATGTCTAGCGCTTCCTCGATGCTGTGGGACAGGTCAGTCATGGGTGGTCGCTTAGCCCGTAATGAGCTCGTACTGCTTCCCAGGATTCTGCGCGGGGCCTGTCAAGCGTACCCGTCTGATAATTGGCGACCGGACTCCGAACCTGAATTAGGCGCGCACTGGATGCTGCTCTGCCATCACCCCTCCTCTTCAGCCGGTCGATGCCCGCGGCTGCTGCCAAGCAGCTTGGCGAGGGCCCTGAGGGCGCGGTGCTGCATCACCTTCACTGCGCCCTCGGTGCGCCCGGTCAGCGCCGCCACTTCGGCGTTGCTGCGCTCCTCGATAAAGCGGAGCAGCACCACCTCGCGCTGGTCGGGGGTGAGCTGCGCGAGCGCCGCGTGTAGCGTGCGAACCTCGTCGCTGCTGATCGCGCGCTCGTCAGGCGTTGGCTCACGGTCTGAGATGTTCGGGTCGATGGGCACATTCCCCGACGACTTGTGGCGGAAGCTGTCGACCGCCAGGTTGTGCGCTATCCGGTAGAGCCACGCAGCGAACGCCTGATCGACGCCGCTCGGTGGAGGGCGAAAGCTCGCCAGCCGCTCAACGACGCGTACCCAGAGATCTCCGACGAGATCCTCGGCCATGCTGGCGTCGCCACAGCGCGCGTAGATATAACGAAAGAGCGGGTCAGCGAAGCGATTATAGATCATGTCGAAGGCGCGCTGGTCGCCCTGCTGCGCCTGCTTGATCACCGCGCTGAGATCGTCCTTCGAGGCGGCCACGTGCTATTCCCCTGCTCAGGACGCTTCAGTTAAGAAACGAAAAGGTATAGAAGAAGGTTACGTAGTTGGCGGGAAATAGTGAGAAATACCGCGCTCATACGAGCCGCCAGCGCCTGGGCCGGCCCGTCTGCCTCCCGACCGACCGGCGTCACTGCGCGCCCCATGCTCTTTAACGTAGAAATCTCGATATTGCTGCACAGCCTAGCCTACGACCTGATCACATCGTCGGTCTCAGCCCTGCTCCCTGCTCTACCGATACGCACAGATATGCGTATCGGTAGAGCCTAAAATCCTTGACGCACCTGATCACAATTGCTATAATACCGATACCTGCTTTATCAGGCACTCCTCGAAACGACTCCCTACGATCTAAGCTGTATAGTGTGGCGAGCGGCGGATGAAACAGAGCATCCGCGCTCATTGTTTGGGTATCGCCAGAATCGCCACACAGCCAGCATCAAGATCTCACACCTGCACGTTAGCAACACCGCTCGCTGAATGTCCAAGCGGCCCCTCGCACTCGGCGCGCCCGGCGCGGCGGTCTACCCGTCCCATTCGCGTACCCAAATCGCATATGGGCGGCACCCTCAGCAGGAGGACTATACATGGCTACGACTGGCTCGTCACTGATGCAGTTCCTCGGTGAGTTGCATGATCGCAAGCAGTTTCTGCAGCTTAACTGGCGTGGAACGTTTGTAGATTACCTCGACCTTGCGGCGAATGACCCCCGCGTCACCCGCAACGGATTCCAGCGCATCTACGACATGATTATGTCGTATGGCACCGAGGAGTTTATCGACGCCAAGAAGCGGCTCATCCGCTATAAGTTCTTCTCCGACGCCTCGTTCGATGGGGACGACTCGATCTTCGGCCTTGAGATCCCGCTCATGCGCCTGGTGAACTTCTTCAAGGGCGCGGCCAAGGGCTACGGCACCGAGAAGCGCGTGCTGCTGCTGCACGGCCCGGTGGGCTCCTCGAAGTCCACGATCGTGCGCCGCCTGAAGAAGGGTCTGGAGCACTACTCGAAGACCGACGCCGGCGCGCTCTACACCTACGACTGGTATCTGGGCAATGTCGATGATCTGAGCAGCTTCGACTTCACTAAGGTGCCCGAGGCCGACTGGGAGAAGTGCCCGATGCACGAGGAGCCCCTGCACCTTGTGCCAATGGACATGCGCGAGCGCCTGCTTGAGCACGTCAACGCCGAGCGCCCGGTCGAAGAGCAGCTGCGTATTGTCGGCGACCTCTGCCCGGTCTGTCGCTTCCACTACAAGGACATGATGCGCCGCTACGATGGCGACTGGTCTAAGGTGGTGCAGCACATCCGCGTGCGCCGCCTGGTCTTCAGCGAGCAGGACCGCGTCGGCATCGGCACCTTCCAGCCCAAGGACGAGAAGAACCAGGACTCGACCGAGCTCACCGGCGATATCAACTACCGCAAGATCGCGATCTATGGCTCGGACTCCGACCCGCGCGCCTTTAACTTCGACGGCGAGTTCAACATCGCCAACCGCGGGATCATCGAGTTTGTCGAGATGCTCAAGCTCGATGTGGCCTTCCTCTACGACCTGCTCGGCGCATCCCAGGAGCACCGCATCAAGTCGAAGAAGTTTGCCCAGACCGATATCGACGAGGTGATTCTTGGGCACACAAATGAACCTGAATATCGTAGGCTAGAGAACAACGAATTCATGGAGGCCCTCAAAGATCGCACCGTGCGCATCGACATCCCCTACGTCACCCGCCTGCGCGACGAGGTGCGGATCTACGACCGCGACTTCAACAAGCGCAAGGTGCGCGTCCACATCGCCCCGCACACCCTGGAGGTCGCCGCGATGTGGGCCGTGCTCACCCGCCTGGAAGACCCCAAGAAGCCCAACCTGACCCTGCTGCAGAAGCTCAAGCTGTATAACGGTAAGACTCTGCCGGGCTTCACCGAGGACAATATCAAGGAGCTGCGCAAAGAGGCCGTCCGCGAGGGTATGGAGGGCATCTCGGCGCGCTATATCCAGGATAAGATCTCCAACGCCCTGGTGACGAACCAGGAGGAGGGCTACATCAACCCCTTCATGGTGATCAACGAGCTGGAGAGCGGCCTGAAGAACCACGCCCTGATCAGCAGCGAGGACGACCGCAAGCGCTACCGCGACCTGCTGGCCACCGTGCGCGAGGAGTACACCGAGATCGTCAAGAACGAGGTGCAGCGGGCGATCTCCGCCGACGAGGAGGCGATCAAGCGGCTGGCCGGGAACTACATCGATAACATCAAGGCCTACACCCAGCGCGAGAAGGTGCGTAACCGCTACACCGGCCAGTACGAGGAGCCCGACGAGCGCCTAATGCGCAGCATCGAGGAGAAGATCGACATCCCCGAGTCGCGCAAGGACGACTTCCGCCGCGAGATCATGAACTACATCGGCGCCCTGGCCATCGAGGGGAAGACCTTCAACTACCGCACCAACGAGCGCCTGCACAAGGCCCTTGAGCTGAAGCTTTTCGAGGACCAGAAGGACAGCATCAAGCTGACCTCGCTCGTCTCTCGCGTGATCGACCAGGACACCCAGGAGAAGATCGATGTGGTCAAGTCTCGGCTCATCCGCGACTTCGGCTACAACGAGCAGAGCGCCACCGACGTGCTCAACTATGTGGCCTCGATCTTCGCCCGTGGCGACACCAAGAGCAACTACTAACAGAGGCAACAGGGAATAGATAACAGGCAATCGAGGTCTAAACCTCCGGCTGTTGCCTGTTATCTGTTGCCTGTTCCCTATACACGCATATGTCAATGAAACGCGTCGACCGCGATCTGAACCGCTTTAAGCAGATCGTCCGCGGCAAGATCAAAAAAGATCTGCGTAAGTATATGTCCCACGGCGAGATGATCGGGCGGCAGGGGAAGCGCTTCGTCAGCATCCCGGTGCCCACGATCGACCTGCCCCAGTTCCGCTACGGCGCGAAGCAGGGCGGCGGGGTGGGCCAGGGCGACGGCGATGTGGGTGACCCGGTGGGCCAGGGCGACGGGCAGCCCGGCCAGGGCCAGGCCGGCTCTGAACCCGGCCAGCACGCCCTTGAGGTGGACATCACCATGGATGAGCTGGCCGCCATCCTCGCCGAGGAGCTCCAGCTGCCCAACATCCAGCCCAAGGGCCGCAAGAACCTGGTGAGCGAGAAGGATAAGTACAGCGGCATCCGCCGCACCGGCCCCAACTCGCTGCGCCACTTTAAGCGCACCTACCGCGAGGCCCTGCGCCGCCAGATCTCCTCCGGCGAGTACGATAGCGCCGACCCGATCGTCGTGCCCATCCCCGACGATATGCGCTATCGCTCCTGGAAGGAGACGATGCTCCCCGAGAGTAACGCTGTTATCATCTATATGATGGACGTCTCCGGCTCGATGGGCACCGAGCAGAAGGAGCTTGTCCGCATCACCGCCTTCTGGATCGAGACCTGGCTGCGCTCGCAGTACAAGGAGATCGACATCCGCTATATCGTCCACGATGCGGCGGCCAAGGAGGTTGACCAGGAGACGTTCTACCACATCCGCGAGGGCGGCGGCACGAAGATCTCCTCGGCATACAAGCTCTGCAACCGCCTGATCGATGAGCGCTACCCCTGCGACGAGTGGAACATCTACCCCTTTCACTTCTCCGACGGCGACAACTGGGGCGGCGGCGACACTCGCGAGTGCATTGATCTGCTGAAGAAGGAGCTGATGCCCAAGGTGAACCTGTTCTGCTACGGGCAGGTCCGCTCGCTCTACGGCTCCGGCCGCTTCGCCCACGACCTTGAGGAGTACCTGGGCGGCGATGAGCGGATCGTGGTCAGCGAGATCGCCGAGCGCGACGATGTGTACGACACGATCAAAGATTTTCTGGGCAAAGGGAAGTGACGGTTCCTCAGCCTGTGGCTCGCCCGGCCCGCAGCAGCGCCCGCGCGCCCTGGGCGGCCGCCCCGCCGCTGCTGCTCGGCCTGCTGGCCCTGGCCCTCACCCTGGCCTACTACGGCGCGGCCTACCACACCCAGGTCCGCGCAGACGACCGCACGCTGGGCCTCTTCTCCGGATTCCAGTCGCTTGAGGGCGGGGAGACACCCTACCGCTGGACGAAGGGCGCGGGCACAGTCTGCCTGCCTGCGGTCGGCGCTTCCCGGCCCCGCAGCATGCTCCAGATCAAGCTGCTGGGCAGCGCGGTGGCCGGCGTCGGTCGCGCCGACCTGCGCCTCGACGAACTCTCCCTACCGCTCCAGGTCGCGCCTGAGAGCCGCCGCTACCGCCTGCTTATCCCGCCCAGTCCCCGGGCCGGCCCGATCTGCCTCACCC
>JBAXES010000276.1:0-5946 GCA_037140315.1 Chloroflexales bacterium | reverse complement strand
GGGGGATGGGGGATGGGGTGTTGGAGTCCACCCCCCGCTCGATCGTCACCAGGCGTACCCGGTCGCCGTACTTCTCGCCGAAGAGGGCGATCGCCCCGGCCGCGATCGCCGCCGGGTAGTCCATCACGTCCCAGGAGACCGCGCCGTCGGCGCGGACCCAGGCGTTCAGGCGCGACTCGATCTCGCGCAGCTGGGCCGGCTCGACGGCGCGGTTGTGGGTGAAGTCGAAGCGCAGCCGCTCGGGGGCGACCAGCGAGCCGGCCTGGGCCGCGTGCTCGCCGACCACGTCGCGCAGGGCGCGCTGGAGCATGTGGGTGGCCGTGTGGTTGCGCTCGATGTCGGCGCGGCGCGCGGCGTCGACCTCGGCGCGCAGGTGCTCGTCGGCGGAGACCAGGCCGGACTCGACGACGCCGTAGTGGACGATCAGGCCGGGCGCGGGGCGCTGGGTGTCCTCCACCCGCACCGTGCCGCCGGGGCCGATGAGCAGGCCGCTGTCGCCGACCTGGCCGCCGCTCTCGGCGTAGAAGGGCGTGCGGTCGAGGACGACCTGCACCTGCGCGCCGGCCGCCGCGCTGCTCACATCGTCGCCATGGGCGACCAGGGCCAGGATCTTCGCGTCGCCGGACACGGCGGCGTAGCCGATGAACTCGCTGGCGGGCAGGCCCTTGTCGGCCCAGATGTCGGCGTCGCCGCCGCGCTTAAACTGGGCCGCCGCCCGCGAGCGCCCGCGCTGCTCGGCCATCGCCGCATCGTAGCCGGCCTCGTCCACGCCCAGGCCCGCGTCTGCGGCGATGCGCTGGGTCAGGTCGAGCGGGAAGCCGTAGGTGTCCTTGAGCACAAAGGCGTCCGCACCGGGGATGCTGGCGGCCCCGACGGACTGGACCTGGGCGACGATCGCGCTGAGCCGGGCGATCCCGCCGGCGAGCGTCTTGAGGAACTGCTGCTCCTCGACGTCGGCCGACTCGAGGATGAAGGCGCGCCGGTCGATCAGCTGCGGGTAGGCCGCGCCCATCTGGTCGATCACCGCGGCGATCACCTCGGCCAGGAAGGGCCGGGTGAAGCCGATGCTGCGGCCCTGGTAGGCCGCCCGCCGCAGGATGCGCCGCAGCACGTAGGAGCGACCGTTGTTGCCCGGCAGCACGCCGTCGGCGATCAGGAAGGCGACCGCCCGGCTGTGGTCGGCGATGGCGCGGTACTGCGCGAAGTTGGCCCGGTAGTGGGCCGCGTCGCTGCCAAGGGCCGCGATCACTGTGTCGACGATCGGCACGAACACGTCGGTCTCATAGGTGCTGTGGACGCCCTGCATCGCCATGGCCATGCGCTCAAGGCCCATGCCGGTGTCCACCGAGGGCTTGGGCAGCGGGCGCATCGTCGAGCGCTCGTACTGCATGAACACGTTGTTCCAGATCTCGACGTAGTCCGGGTCGTCGCTGTTCACGCCGGCGGCGCTCATCTTCGACAGGTCGTCCCCGATATAGATCGTGATCTCGGAGCAGGGCCCGCAGGGGCCGGTGTCGCCCATAACCCAGAAGTTATCCTTGCGGCCGAAGCGCAGGATGCGCGCCGGGTCGGCGCCCTGGGCCTCCCAGAGCTGCGCGGCCTCATCGTCGGCGGGCACCTCGTCGTCGCCGGCGAAGACGGTGAACCAGAGCCGCTCGACCGGGAGCTGGAACTCCTCGGTGAGCAGCTTCCAGGACATAGCGATCGCATCGGCCTTAAAGTAGTCGCCGAAGGAGAAGTTGCCGAGCATCTCGAAGAAGGTCTGGTGGCGCGGGGATGGGCCGACCTCCTCCAGGTCGTTATGCTTGCCCGAGACGCGCAGACACTTCTGGGCGGTGGTGGCCCGGGTGTAGGGCCGCTGCTCGTGGCCGAGGAAGACATCCTTAAAGGGCACCATGCCCGAGTTCACGAACAGCAGGGTCGGGTCGTCGGCGACCACCAGCGATGTGCTGGGCACAATCGTGTGGCCGTGGCGCTCAAAGAATCGCAGGTATTTCTCGCGGATCTGCGCCGCGGTCAGCTTCTGAATGGTCATGTGAGGGGGCCTGTTCAATTAACGGTGGACATGCGAATATAGGCACAATGATAGCACGTTACGACAAAGGGTGTCAAACATTAACGTCGCCGTAGCCCCCTGGATCACTGGGGACGCGAAGCCGGGCGAGCGGCACTGGAGCGCGGGCAGCGGGCGCGTGCTAGCGTTTTTTGTGGGAGAGCGAGGCTCTCCCACACCCTCACGGCGCACGGCCCCTACGCGAAGCTCAGCGGCTCGGCGAGGGCCGCGGCGAGCGACTCGCCCTGGCGCAGGCGGTAGACCGGCACGCGCAGCTCGGCCACGCGGCGCAGGGTCGGCTCGGGGTCGTGCCAGCCGCCGAAGCTCTGGGGGTCCACGAAGAGCACGGCGGCGCGCACGCCGCGGTAGAGGTGCTGCTGGAGGGCGCTGATCCAGCCCGCGTCGATCGACGCGGTGATGACCAGCAGGGTGCAGTTGCGCCCGAAGCGCTGGCTCTCGGCGAGCAGCACCTCGGCCAGGGGCTGGGCGCTGCGCGCCCGCAGGATGGCCAGGGCCTCCAGGATCTTGAAGAGCTGGCGGGCCTCGCGCTCGGCGGGGATGACCTCGCGGTGCTGGCCCCACGCCACCATCCCGACGATCCGGTTCTGCGCGAGCAGCGTGCGGGCCAGGGAGGCCGCCGCCATCACCGCGTACTCCTCGGTGCTCTCCTGCGCCTGGGCGGTGCCGGGGTGTGGGTTGGGCTGGCGCAGCCACCACGGCGCCCGGCCGCGCTCGTCCTCGTCCCCGTCGCGCCTGCGGCGCGCGACCCGCGGGTCGCGCACCACCGCCCGCTCCTGCATGTCGAGCACCAGGTAGATGTCGGCCGAGGGGTCGAGCTCGAACTCCTTGACCATCAGCTGGCCGGTCCGCGCCGTGCTGCGCCAGTGGATGCGGTTGAAGCTGTCGCCCGGCACATACTCGCGCACCGTGGCCACATTCGGCGTCACGTTGAAGGTGCGGGCGCGGGTGGACTGGCCCCCCGGCAGCTCGGCGCTGGGCAGCCGGAAGGCCGGCAGGTCAACCATCTGCGGGTAGACCACGATCTCGTTGGTGGAGGGTATCTTCCGGCTGAGCCGCACGATCCCGAAGGGGTCGCCGCTGATCAGTGTGGCGGGGCCGAGGCGGAAGCGCCCGCGCACGGTGCAGAGGGTGCGGGCCAGCCAGCGCCCGCGCTGCTGGCCGCCAAGGTAGGTGACGAACCCGGCGCCGTGCTGCGGCAGCTCCGACTCGTCGCGCATCTCGATCCAGAGCTTGGGGATGCTCCAGCAGTTGCGGATGCTGATCCGCTCGCGGGCGAACTCGCCCACGTTGGCCCGCAGGGTGAGCGTCTCGCGCTCAACGCTCAGGCCGCGCAGGTTCAGCCAGGCCCACAGCGCCGACAGGGCCAGCAGGCCGAGCAGCAGGTAGCTCAGGTGGAAGAAGAGCCGCAGGCCGGTGCCCTGGGCCACCAAGAAGCTCAGCCCGCTCAGCAGGAGCACGGCGAGAGGTCGGAGCATATGTTGCATTGCCTTAGTCAGAGCGTTGGGGTGTGACTAAACACCACGGATTTGACTTTACATTATAGCTGGGGCGTGGGCAGCAAATCTGCCCACGCCCCAGCCAATATAGCGCGGGGACGGCACAGGTGAGGCTACGGCTCCAGATACCAGGTGTCGTGAACCTGCGCGGCCAGCGGCGGGGCGGGGGCCAGCACTGCTTCGGATCGGCTTGACGCCAGCTGACCCTGGAACAGCACCGTTAGCAGCAGCGCGGCGATCACTAGCAGGGTGATCTCAAGCACGAGCGACAGGATGTTGGCGTAAGGCCAGTGTGTAGTGGGGCGAGGAGCAATGTGATGACTGTTCATCGTTACCCTCCATCTCTGCTCATCCCCTAAGCCTGTTGGGGAGCGCGACGGCTTGCCCACTTCGGCGTTGGGGTCTTGCGTGCCAAAGCCCAGGCTGGCAACTACTTGCAGTGAAGCGGGAGGAAGGAGGGAGGAGGAAGGCTTGAACGAGCAGCAGAGGTGCGACATGTGTTGCCTGCCCATTGCCGACATTTATTATAGCGCTCTGCTATACTTTCGGCGTAACAATACGATCCCCGTGCGGGACAACTCCTTCACCCGACAGATTCAGATCTTAGACAAGGGAACAGGGAACAGAAATACCGCATCCTGATGCAGTGCAATTGCCTGAACGGTAACGTACGCTGAAACCTTGTCTGAAGCGAGAACACTCATGATCTATCATATCACCGCCCGCGCCGCCTGGGAGTCCGCCCAGGCCGCCGGCGCGTACGCCGCCGACAGCCTGGCGAGCGAGGGCTTCATCCACTGCTCGACCGGCGCGCAGGTGCTCGGCACGGCGGCGCGCTTCTTCGCCGGTCGCCGCGACCTCGTGCTGCTGGCGATCGACCCGGCCCTCCTCACGGCCGAGCTGCGCTACGAGGAGGGCGAGCCGGGCGTGCTGTTCCCGCACCTCTACGGCCCCCTGGAGCTGCGCGCCGTCGCCGCCGTCTATACCCTCGCCCCCGCCGCCGACGGCAGCTTCGCGCTGCCCGCCGGGGCGTAGGGAGCGTCGCTCGCCCTAGCGCCTGCCCACGCTCAGGCTGTCGTACAGCGTCTTCAGCGCATCGTCCAGGGCGGCGACCTGCGCGGGGGCGAGGGCACCCATGCGCTCCTCAATACAGCTGCGGTGACGCGGGAACACCTCATCGATCAGCGCCTTGCCCTCGGGCGTGAGCTGCACCAGGGTCACCCGCCGGTCGCTGCTGTCGGGCGCGCGGCGCACCAGCCCGCGCGCCTCCAGCCGGTCGACCATGCGCGTCAGGTTGCTGTTGTCGGCCAGCATCTCGTGGCAGATCGTGCTGAGCGGCACACCCTCCTCGCTGGCGTGGAACAGGATGGCGTACTGCGGGGTGGAGAGGTCGTAGGGCCGAAACTCATCGCGGTTCAGCTCCTGGAAGAGCCGGTGAAGCTTGAGGAACAGCCGGTAGGCCTCGATCTGTGGCGAGTCGCTGCTGCTGATCTCTGGCATTGCGCCCCTCTGGAGTTGCCGGTTGTGGCCGTAGCGTAGACTAGGGCACTGGGCTTGTCAACGCCTCGCGGGCATTATTAATGGTTGGCGGCTTCGCCGCCAACCATTAATCCCCGGCGCCGGGCAAGCCTGCCGCCCCCTACATGTAGAAGGCAAAGACCCAGACCATGAGCAGGAAAGCGATCACCGAGGACATGGTGATCAGCAGCATCACCCGGCGAGCTTCGTCGGTTATCTCGGGCATAGGTAGCTCCTCGTTCAGATCGCGCATCCGCACCGATGCGCCTATTGTACCGCCAATTCGGCCATCTGTGAATTGTGGCACACCCCCCCCGTAGCCGGTCTTCTTGCTGGCGACTCACATTCGCACAATCCCCGGATCGGGCCTATAATTGACCTCGGCAGCGCCGCCCTGGCCCATCACCCATTACCACCAAGAGAACTATGCGACTCATTCTTGTGCGCCACGGCGAGACGCCGTGGAATGTTACCCTGCAGTACCAGGGGCAGGCCAACGTCCCTCTGAACGAGCGCGGGCGCGCCCAGGCCGCGCTCACCGCCGGGCGGCTGGCCAGGCTCGGCGTGGCGGCCCTCTATACCAGCGACACCGCCCGCGCCGCCGAGACCGCCGCCGCGATCGCCGCCGCAGTTGGCATGCGCCCGCAGCCTATGCCCGAGCTGCGCGAGATCGACGTCGGCCAGTGGGAGGGGCTCACCCCCGAGCAGCTCTACCGGCGCTTCCCCGACCATATTGCCGAGTACGAGCGCGACCCGGCCCGCACCGTGCGCCTGGGCGGCGAGAGCTACGCCCAGCTCCAGGCTCGCGCCCTCGTCGCCCTGCGCCGCATCTACGAGGCTCACCAGCACGGCGATGTG
>JBAXES010000275.1:0-5959 GCA_037140315.1 Chloroflexales bacterium | reverse complement strand
GACGCCGGAGAAGAGCACATCGCCGAGCGCCACCCCGAGCAGCACCAGCATGACCACGATCAGCAGGATCAGCCAGCCGCGGCCGCGGCGGCGGGCGGGCTTTGGTGCGGACAGCTCCGCCCGGGCGGCATCTGGCGTCGGTTCAACCGCATACGACTCCGCGACGCGGGCGGGCGCGGGCGGCGCGATCGTCTGGGGGCGTCGGGCCACCAGCGTCGGGCCGATGCTGGCCGCAGGGGCGTCGGCGGCGGCCTCGCGCATCGCGCGGCGCATCGCGGCGGCGCTGACGAAGCGCTCATCGGCGCGCAGGGTGAGGGCCTGGGCGAGCACGCCGGCCACGGCGCGCGGGACGCCCGAGTTCAGCGCGTCGGCCGGGCGCAGCGGGTCGGGGCTGCCGTTCAGCACGGCCGCCGCGCGCGTCAGCGCATCGGCTGGGCTCTGGCCGGTGAGCAGGTGGTAGATCGTCGCCGCCAGGCTGTACAGGTCGCTGCGCGGGTTAGTGCCGGTGCCCTGCACCTGCTCGATCGGCGCGTACTGCGGCGTGTAGCCGAAGACGCTGGCATCGGCGCCCTCGGCCTTGGTGGCCAGGGCCGCGCTGCCCTTAGCCAAGCCGAAGTCGAGCAGGATGATCTCATCGCGTGGGGTCAGCTTGAGGTTCTGCGGCTTAATATCGCGGTGCACGACCGGCGGCGACTGGCTGTGGAGGTACTCCAGCGCGTCGAGCAGCTGGTCGGCCCAGGCCAGGGCCTGGGTCAGCGGGAAGCCCCCGGCGCGCGCCCTCAGCATCGCCGCCAGATCATCGCCTGGGATGAACTCCATCACGAGGAACTGACCCTCGGGCGTGATGAAGTGGTCGATCACGCGGGGCAGGGCGGGGTGGCGCAGGCCGGCCAGCAGCTGGGCCTCGCGCTCGAAGGCCCGGCTGAGCTGCTCGCCACCGACGGTGGTCTGCTTGAGGGCCACCCGCGCGCGCAGCCGCTGGTCGACGGCCTCGTACACCGCGCCCATGCCGCCCTGGCCGATCAGCCGGACGACTCGGTAGCGCTCATTGAGGAGGGTATCTGGTGTGAGCATAGGTTAGCGTGAGGGTTGTAGGGAACCCTTCCATGGCGAGTGATGGACGCTATACGACGCAGTCCTGCAGGCGCAGCCAGGCGATCTTGGCGATCTCGGCGAGGGCGACGGCAATCTCCTGCTCGCGGGTGTTGGCGAGACGGCGCGGGAATGCGGCGAGGATGGACGCCTTCTTATGCTCGCGGGCGCAGATCACAAACGGGAAGCCGAAGCGCTCGCGGTAGGCCCCGTTGTAGGCGTCAAACTGGGCGGCCTCAGCGGGGCCGAGGGCGTCGAGCCCGGCGGCGAGCTGCTCCTGGGTCGACTCGGCACCGAGCTGGCCGGCGCGCGCCAGACGCCCGGCCAGGTCGGGGTGGGCGCAGATCAGGGCCAGCTGGCGCTCGGCCCCGGCCGCGCCCACCGCCGCACACATGGCCGCGTGGAGGGCGGTGAGGTCGGCGAAGGGGCGCGCGGCCCAGGCCGCCTCGGCGACCCAGGGCGAGCGCTCGAAGATGTGGCCGACGGCGGCGACAAAGCCGGCGCGATCACGGCGGCTCAGCTCGTCAAGGAAGATCTGGTCAGGCATGGGGAGAGTATACACGATCTGCGCCAGGAACGGAGAAACCGGATTTGTCACCCTGAGCGCAGCGAAGGGTCTTCCCATCCACGCGACTGGAAGATGCGTCGCTGCGCTCAGCAACAGCCCCGATATCATGCAAAGTCCCTGGGGCTACGCCCCAGACCCAACAGAAAAAGAACGAGACGGCGTAGCCGCCCCCCAGGGCTCGTGCAAAGTCCCTGGGGCTGCGCCCCAGACCCCGCTTTTTGTCAGGTTTGGGCGGCGAAGCCGCCCAAACCTGACAAAAAAATAACGTGGGGGCGGCGAAGCCGCCCCCACACCCCCTCCGGGAGGTGACTTTGCACCAGCCCTGGGGGCCTCCCTGCCACCCAAGGCTCGTGCGAAGCCCCTGGGGCTGCGCCCCCGACCCGGCTTTGTGTTGGGTTTGGGCGGCGAAGCCGCCCAAACCCAACACAACACCCCCACCGGGAGGTGACGCTGCATCTAATACAACGCTAACAGGCCACTAGTACCGCACAGATGCGCGTGTGCTACCATAACGTTAGCACAGCAAAAGGAGGGCCTATATGTCCCTGAACACCAACCGCTTCACCACCAAGTCATACGAGGCGATCACGGCGGCCCAGGGCGCTGCCGAGCGCGCCGGGAATAGCGAGGTCCAGCCCGAGCACCTGCTCTACGCCCTGCTCGACCAGGGCGACGGCGTGGTGCCCCAGGTGTTAGCCAAGATGGACATCGCCGTCGGCGCGCTCAAGCAGCAGGTCAGCGCTGAGATCGGCAAGCTGCCCCGCGTCAGCGGCAGCAACATGCAGGTGCAGATCGGCGCCCGCACCCGCCAGGTGATCCTGCGCGCCCACGACGAGCTCGGCCTGTTCGGCGACGAGTACGTCTCTACCGAGCACCTGCTGCTGGCCGTGCTCGATCACGCCGGCGGCGGCGCCGAGCGCATCCTCAAGCAGGCCGGGCTCAAGCGCGCCGCCCTGCTCGACACCCTGCGCGCCGTGCGCGGCTCTCAGCGCGTCACCAGCCCCAACCCCGAGGGCACCTACGCCGCTCTGGAGCAGTACGGGCGCGACCTGACCCAGCTCGCCAAGCGCGACAAGCTCGACCCGGTGATCGGCCGCGACGAGGAGATCCGCCGCGTTATCCAGATCCTCTCGCGCCGCACCAAGAATAACCCCGTGCTGATCGGCGACCCCGGCGTCGGTAAGACCGCGATCGTCGAGGGCCTGGCCCAGCGCATCGTCTCCGGCGACGTGCCCGAGTCGCTCAAGCACAACACCGTCGTCGCCCTGGATCTGGGCGCCCTGATCGCCGGCGCGAAGTACCGCGGCGAGTTCGAGGAGCGCCTGAAGGCCGTGCTCAAGGAGATCCAGGAGCGCGACGATGTGATCCTCTTCATCGACGAGCTGCACACCGTGGTCGGCGCGGGCGCGGCCGAGGGGGCCATGGACGCGGGCAATATGCTCAAGCCGATGCTGGCCCGCGGCGAGCTGCACCTCGTCGGCGCCACCACCCTCGACGAGTACCGCAAGCATATCGAGAAGGACGCCGCCCTGGAGCGGCGCTTCCAGCCGGTGGTCGTCGACCCGCCCAGCGTGGAGGATACCATCTCCATCCTGCGCGGCCTCAAGGCGCGCTACGAGGCCCACCACGGCGTGGCGATCACCGACAGCGCCATTGTGGCCGCCGCCATGCTCTCGGATCGCTATATCTCCGACCGTTTCCTGCCCGATAAGGCGATCGACCTGATCGATGAGTCGGCGGCCCGCCGGCGCATGGAGAACACCAGCGCGCCCCAGGTGATCGACGACCTGAACCGCCTGATCGCCCAGCGCGAGACCGAGCGCGAGATGCTCAAGCGTGAGAAGGACGTCGCCAGTAAGGATCGCCTGGGCCGCCTGGAGCAGGATCTGGCCAACCTCCACGAGCAGCGCGGCGCCCTGGAGGCCCAGCGCCAGACCGAGAGCGCCCTGCTCGACCAGATCAAGCAGCATAAGGAGCAGATCAACCAGACCCGCTTCGCCATCGAGCAGGCCCAGCGCGAGTACGACTACAACCGCGCCGCGCGCCTCCAGTACGACGACCTGGCCCGCCTGGAGCGCGAGCTGGGCATGGCCGAGGCCGCCGCCAGCAACAATACCCTGCTGCGCCAGGAGGTGAACGCCCAGGACATCGCCGAGATCATCGCCAAGTGGACTGGCGTGCCGGTGAGCAAGCTTCTGGAGGGCGAGGTCGAGAAGCTGATAAAGATGGAGGAGCGCCTGCACATGCGCGTGGTCGGCCAGGATGAGGCCGTGGCCGCCGTGGCCAACGCCGTGCGCCGCTCGCGGGCCGGCCTGCAGGACCCGCACCGGCCCCTGGGCTCGTTCCTCTTCCTCGGCCCCACCGGCGTGGGCAAGACGGAGCTGGCCCGCGCCCTGGCCGAGTTCCTCTTCGACGACGAGCAGGCCATGATCCGTATCGACATGTCGGAGTACATGGAGAAGCACACCGTGGCCCGCCTGATCGGCGCGCCCCCCGGCTACGTGGGCTACGACGAGGGTGGCCAGCTCACCGAGGCCGTGCGCCGCAAGCCCTACAGCGTCGTGCTCTTCGACGAGGTCGAGAAGGCCCACCCCGATGTGTTCAACGTCCTGCTCCAGGTGCTCGACGACGGGCGGCTTACCGATGGCCAGGGCCGCGTGGTGAATTTTAAGAACACCGTCGTGATCATGACCAGCAATATCGCCAGCAACCTGATCCAGGAGATGACCCAGGACGGCGACAGTGAGGATGACATCCGTAAGGCGGTGATGGGCGCGCTGCGCGACTCGCTGCGGCCCGAGTTCCTCAACCGCATCGACGAGACGATCATGTTCCGGCCGCTCTCGCGCGAGCAGATCGGCGCGATCGTGGCCATCCAGCTCGTCCACCTCGACAAGCTGCTCGAGGATCGCAAGATCCGCCTGGAGATCACCCCGGCCGCCCGCGCGCGCCTGGCCGAGGAGGGCTACGACCCGGTCTACGGGGCGCGTCCGCTCAAGCGGGCCATCCAGCAGCGCCTGCAGAACCCGCTGGCCGTCAGGCTGCTCCAGGGCGACTTCGTGGCCGGCGACACGGTGCTGGTGGATGTCGGGGCTACCGGATATGCCTTCTTGAAGGCATAGCGTCGGGCGAAAACCTTCCACCGGGTAACAAGCATTGCCAGCGAAGCTGGCAATGCTTGTTACCTATGGGGTATGAGATAGTTCTCATATGATTGATATGCCATCTTGCTGTATATCAATCGTATAAGAAATATGTATAAGTTTGCAATATATGTGCGTACCGTGTGTATTAAGGGTTGCACGCACACCGTTATGTTGTAACTAGCTTGTTACTCAGCTGAATAGGGTGTGAAAGCGGTTGTCATCATGATGCGCCGCAGCATGGAGCGAAGAAAGGAGGGCCGTCTTATGACGATGCACGACGAACTTCCGCCCCTCGATACGCGCAAGCGGATCGCCCTTGTGGCTCACGATAATAAGAAGCGCGACCTGATGGAGTGGGCGGCCTTCAACCGCGATGTCCTCGCCTACCACCACATCTACGCCACCGGCACCACCGGCAGCCTGATGGAGCGCACCCTTGATGTCCCAGTTCACCGCCTGCAGAGCGGCCCCCTCGGCGGCGACCAGCAGATCGGCGCCAAGATCGCCGAGGGCGAGATCGACTTCCTGATCTTCTTCTGGGATCCGCTCGAGCAGCAGCCCCACGACCCCGACGTCAAGGCGCTGCTGCGCATCGCGATGGTGTGGAACATCCCGGTCGCCTGCAACCGGGCCTCGGCCGACTTCCTGATCTCATCTCCGCTCATGTCGGAGTCCTACGAGCGTTTCCTTCCCGACTATTCGGCCTACCTTGCGC
This sequence comes from Chloroflexales bacterium, assembly GCA_037140315.1. Lineage (GTDB taxonomy): Bacteria > Chloroflexota > Chloroflexia > Chloroflexales > Chloroflexaceae > Oscillochloris. Next base: position 438 of record JBAXES010000275.1, on the reverse strand, counting down.
GCCGGATTGGTGCCGAGGCTGAGGTAGAATTGGATATAGTCGATGTTGCCTGACGGTGACGCTAGCTGGCATCTCTCGATCCAGCGCCACGCCACCTCTACATACCACCATGCTAACCCACTATGATGTCCAGAGCGCCCTCGCCCTCTATGACCTTGGCGAGCTACGCGCAGTTCATGCTGCGGCCCACGGACTTGTGAATGAGACCGCATTCGCCGACACGACCAAGGGTCGCTATGTGATCCGCCGCAACCAGCGCCGCCTCGGCAAGGCGTCCCTGGAGCTGCGCCACCAGCTCCACGCCTGGCTGAGCGATCACGACGTGCCCTGCCCAAGCCTTATCCCCGCCCGCTGTGGCGAGACCTCGGTGGAGGTTGACGGGCGGATCTTTGAGGTGGCCACCTTTATCAACGGCGAGGAGTACTGCCCCGCCCGGCC
>JBAXES010000274.1:0-5964 GCA_037140315.1 Chloroflexales bacterium | reverse complement strand
AAGTCGTAGAAGTCGCCGCCCACCTGGCGGGCCGCGCGGTAGTAGGCCTCGATCTGGTAGCCGGGGAGGTTGGGGCAGCAGTTGGGCAGGAAGCTGGCCTGGATCTCGCGGGCCAGGTCGAGCTCCTGCTCAAGGCGCTGGCGGGCCAGGGCCTCCTGGTGCAGCCGCTCGCGCTCCAGGGTCTGGGCGAGCTGGTTGGCCAGCAGCCCGAGTAGCTGGGCCTCATCGTCGAGGAACTGGCGCGGCGACCGGCTGTTCACCATCAGGATGCCCACCGGCGCGCCGCCTAGCTCCACCGGGAGGCCCAGGTGCCCCAGGAAGCCCTGGCGCCCTAGGAGCGGCGGCAGCTCGCTCAGCGCCTCGTCGGCCAGGTTGCTGGACCGCTCGGGCAGATACCAGAGGTGCGGGCTGGCCGGGTCTAGCGGCGCGGGCCAGGCCATATCGCTGGGGAGGCCCCAGCCGAACGCGGCGCGCAGCACCGCCCGCCCGCCGAGCTCGTCGGCCTCCACGAACGCGCACGCGTCGGCCTCGAGCAGGCGCGCGCCCACGCGGGCCAGCCGCTGCAGCGCCGGCTCCAGGTCCTCGCTGACCAGCAGCTCCTGCGAGAGGCTCAGCAGGGCGCGCTGCTCCTGCACCCGGCGCACCTTCACGTTCTCGTAGAGCTGCGCGCGGGCGATCGCCGTGCCCAGCAGGTACCCCGCCGCCGAGAGCAGCTGCAGCTCGGGCGCCGATATCCGGCCCCACTGCGTGGTGGCGACGTTCAGGATGCCCAGCATCTCATCGCCGCTGCGCAGCGGCACCGAGGCGTGCTGGGCCAGGCCGCGCTTGTCGCCCACGGCGCTGCGCAGGCGCGAGCAGCGCACCATGTTCACCGCCTTGTCCAGGCGGCCGCTGTCGCACTGCTCCTGGCAGTCGCACTCGTCGCCCCAGGCCGAGCCGGGGTAGCTGATCGCGGGCGGCAGGTTGTGCCGCGCGGCCAGGGCGAAGCGCTCGCCCTCGCTGCGCAGGAAGATCCAGCCCGTGCTCAGGCCCATCAGCTCCACAATATGCGGCAGGGCGCTGTCGAGCGCATCGCGCAGATCCAGCGCACGGTTGAGCGCCTGGGCCAGGGTGTTGAGCGTGGTTAGCTCGGCGATGCGCTGCTGGGCGTCGGGCTGCGGCATAGGAATGTTGAATGTTGAATACTGAATGCTGAATTCAACATTCAACATTCAACACTTATCACTTCTTCCGGCAGATCGCCACGCCGTCGCGCAGCGGGATGATCACCGAGTCGAGCTGCGGGTGGCTCATCAGAGCCTTGTTGAACTCCTGGATGCCGCGGACGACGGGCGGCGCATCCTCCTCAAGCACCTGGGCGCTGCAGAGCACATTGTCGGCGATCAGCACGCCGCCCTGGCGCAGCAGGGGCACGCACAGCTCCAGCGACTCGGTGGCCTGGCCCGAGTTGGCCGCGCTGCGCAGCACGTCGAGGAAGATCAGGTCGTAGTTATGCTCCAGGGTCGGCAGCAGCTGATTCCACTCGCCGTGCAGCAACGTGACCCGGTTGCCCATGCCGGTCTTCTCGATCACGCCGGTGGCGATCTCGATGCGATCCGCGTGGCGCTCGATCGCCGTCAGGTGCCCGTGCGTCTGCTCGAGCGCGCGGAGCAGGTAGGTGGCCGCATACCCCGTCGTGATGCCGACCTCAAGCGCCTTCTTGGCGTTCATCGCCAGGGCCTGCAGGTAGAGGAACTGGCCCTGGACCGGGCCGACCAGCGAGAGGCCCTGCTGGCGGGCGCGCTCCTCAAGCGCGGCGAGCACCGGCTCGCGGGGCGGCATCAGCGCGGTCAGATAATCTTCGATGTCGATGTTGGTAATGTCATAGCGCATGGTGATAGCCTCCTCAAATACCATTATTATAGCAAGAGTTCGACAGACAGAAACCGGCGGTCAGGCACACAGCCCCGGCCTCCGGTCTTGGCTCCCGGCCCCCTTCGTTGTCCAGGCTGATTGTATCATAAACGGCGCGGCATTTCACCCCGCGCGCCGACCTAGTCAGCCCCTATGAAATATGGTATCATCCACGGCGAGTGGTCGCTATCCGTGCCTTAGTTCGAGGGAAAGAACCGTGGCTGCAATCAGGATCCTGATCGTCGAGGATAATGACCTCGTCTCGCTCACGCTTGAGGAGCAGCTGAAGGGCCTCGGCTACGATGTGATCGGGATCGCCCGCAACGGCGCTGAGGCGATCACCCTGGCCAACCGCCTGAGGCCCGATCTGATCATGATGGATATCCGCATGCCCGAGATGGAGGGCACCGAGGCGGCCGCCCGCATCCGCGACCAGATGCCGGTGCCGATCATTATGCTCACCGCCTACGCCGATAAAGAGACGGTGCGCAAGGCTGAGGCGGCCGGCGCCCTGGCCTACCTCGTCAAGCCGGTGAATGAGGTCGAGCTGCCCCCCGCGATCAACATTGCCATGGCCCGCTTCAGAGAGATCCAGGGCCTGCGCACCCAGGTCAACGATCTGGAGGATTCGCTGGAGGCGCGCAAGCTGATCGAGCGCGCCAAGGGCATCCTCATGCATCGCCTCGGCCTGAACGAGCGCGACGCATACGAGCGCCTGCGCCAGCGCGCCCGCGATAAGCGCGCCAAGATGAAGGATATCGCCCAGGCGATCATTGAGGCCGAAGAGCTCCTCGGCTCGTAGCTTGACGCCCCGCCGACGCTATGCTATAGTCAGCCCGTAGCAACCGCCGCATGTGAGTAACGCGATCTCATGCCGAACCTGGCCAGCAGCTTCTCCTCCTACTGGTTTACCAGCCCACATATGGCCTGGTCGCTTCGCACTGTCTAGGAACTTCTGTCAGCAGACAACTTTTCAGAGGGCGTGAGGCAACTGGGCCTCACGCCCTCTCTGTGTTTTCCGCCACCCCCGTAGAGAGAGGGCGCTATGACCATCTGGTGCCGAGGCATTCGCGGCGCGACGACCTGTGATGAGAACAGCCGCGAGGCCATCCTCGCCGCCACCCGCGAGATGCTCCAGCTCATGATCGCGGCCAACGGCCTGCGGCCCGAGGATCTCGCCAGCGCGATCTTTACCACCACGCCCGACCTGAACGCCGAGTTCCCCGCAGTGGCCGCCCGCGAGCTGGGCTGGCTCGACACCGCCCTGATGTGTGGCCACGAGATGAGCGTGCCCGGCAGCCTGCCGCGCTGCATCCGTGTGCTCGTGCACTGGAACACCGAGCGCCAGGCCAGCGAGGTGATCCATATCTACGCCCGCGGCGCCAGCAACCTGCGCCCCGAGCGCGCCGCTCGTATGGCGGCATCCCAGACGCCGCCCGAACCAGCCTGAGCCGAGGAGCACCTTGGGGCTGCGCCCCAACCTTGCTTTTTGTGCGGCTTGCGCCCAAGCCGCACGGAAATAGAGATAGGGGAGAGCGGAGATGCACCCGATTACCGCTGAGGCCGCCCCGCGCGGCTCGCTGAAGCTGATGCCCGCGCCCGCCGTCGCCTGTAGCAGCCATGAGAAGGAGGAGGATCGCGCCATGATAGTTGTGATGCAGACCGGATCGACCCAGTCGGATATCCAGGCCGTGCTCGATCGCCTGAAGGAGTACGAGCTCCAGGGCCACCTGACCATCGGGGCCGAGCGCACCGTGGTGGCCGTGGTCGGCGCCACCATACCGCCCACCCTGCGCGAGGAGATGGAGCACTTCCGCGGGGTGAAGGAGACCGTGCGGATCACCCAGCCCTACAAGCTTGTCTCGCGCGAGGTGCGGCCCCACGACACGATCGTCGATGTGCGCGGGGTGAAGGTGGGCGGCGGCAGCGTGGCGGTGATCGCCGGCCCCTGCTCGGTCGAGAGCGAGGAGCAGATCATGGAGTCGGCCCGGATCGTGCGCGAGGCCGGCGCCACGATGCTGCGCGGCGGGGCCTTCAAGCCGCGATCCTCGCCCTACACCTTCCGCGGGCTTGGCGAGCTGGGGCTGCGGCTTCTGGCCCAGGCCCGCGATGAGACCGGCCTGCCGGTCGTCACCGAGGTGATGACGCCAGGCGACGTCGATCTGGTGGCGCGCTACGCCGACGTGCTCCAGATCGGCGCGCGCAATATGCAGAACTACCAGCTGCTTGAGGAGGTCGGTCGCACTGGCATGCCCGTCCTGCTCAAGCGCGGCCTCTCGGCCACGATCGAGGAGTGGCTGCTGAGCGCGGAGTACGTGATCGCCCAGGGCAACCCCAACGTGATCCTCTGCGAGCGCGGCATCCGCACCTTCGAGACGGCCACCCGCAACACGATGGACCTGAACGCGGTGGCGGTGGCCAAGCGGCGCACCCACCTGCCGGTGATCGCCGACCCCAGCCACGGCACCGGCAAGTGGTATCTGGTAGCGCCCCTGGCCCTGGCCAGCATCGCCGCCGGCGCCGACGGGGTGATCCTAGAGGTGCACCCCGACCCGGACCGCGCCAAGTCCGACGGCGGCCAGTCACTGAACCCAGAGAACTTCGCCGCCTTGATGCCGCGGATCGCCGCTGTGGCCGGGGCGGTTGGGCGGGGCCGCTAATAGCGCTCAGGGGGATGGTCAGGGAGGGCGACGCGCTCCCTGACATCTCCCAGGGCCATATCAACGTCTGGCGACGTCGATATGGCCCGCTGACACCCTTATCACCTTGACACCCGCCGCATCTGAAAGCTATAATGCGGCTGGTTACGCCCTCTATACTGTAGTGCCCGGGAGCAGTGTGCCCCGATGAATAGATCCCTTCACCTGCGCAATGTCGGATTTGCCACGCTCACGGTGCTTATGCTGATCTTCGGCTCCCAGTGGTGGAGCGCGCCCGTGCAAGCGCAGGCCACGACGATCACCGTGGCGCCAGCAAGCCTGAGCATCCTCCCGGGCCAGACGGGCGACTTCGTGTTCACGATCACGAGCTCTGAGACCCGCACCTTCACGCTCTCGCAGACGAGCACGGGCGGGGTGACGCTCGCCTTCCCGAGCGGCACACAGGTCGCCGTTGCGGCTGGGGGCTCTGCCACCTTCACCGTTAAGGCATTGGTGCCCTCGGGCGCGATTGCGGGCAGCTCCTTTGCGCAGACGCTCCTCGCGACATCGAGCAGCCCGACGGGACTCAACCTGTCGGTGTTCTTCACCGTGGTGGTCGGCGGGCCGGTCCCGACCTCGACCCAGACATCAACGCCCACCACCGGCCCGGCCACGGTGACGCCGACGGCTGGCCCGGTGTGTAAGGATGGCTTCGAGCCAGATAACAGCCCCGCCGCCGCGCGCACCCTTGATGTCAGCACCGCCCAGGAGCACGCGATCTGCCCCAAGGGCGACGAGGACTGGCTGGTGTTTGGTGGCGTGGCAGGCAAGATCTACACGATCGATATCTCGCGGCAGGATCCAGGGATCGACCTGAGCCTTGAGCTGTTCGATAAGAACCTGAACAGCATCGCCTTCAACGATGACTACTATAACCGCGACCCAAATAACCCGAACCCGGGCGACACCAAGCCGCGGATCACCATCCGCATTCCGGCCGACGGGCCGTACTATGTGAAGGTGCGCGATGCGGCGGGGCGCGGCGGGGTGAACTATATCTACGATATCGCCCTGCTCGACCAGAGCTATGGCCCGACTCCGACCCTGGTGCGCGAGATCTGCCAGGATCTCTTCGAGTCCGACGGGCTGCCCGAGCAGGCCCGCCTGATCACCTCGAATGAGATCCAGGAGGAGCGCCGGCTCTGCCCCACCGGCGATGCCGACTGGGTGAAGTTCTTCGGCAAGGCTGGCAAGCGCTATATTATCTTCACCGACACCCGGCGCTACGTCGGAGCGAACAAGGTGAACGGGCAGGCCCAGGCCGGCGCTGACACGGTGATGGTGCTCACCGACCGCGATGGAGTGAGCCTGCTCGACGTGAACGACGACATCCCCGGCGGCAGCACGCTGGACTCGCAGATCGAGTTCACCC
>JBAXES010000273.1:0-5976 GCA_037140315.1 Chloroflexales bacterium | reverse complement strand
TCGGGGCGGCCCGCAGGTGGGCGTAGGGCCGCAGCGCGCTGCGGCCCTACGCCGCATCAACCGTGCGGTAGCCGCCGCGCCCGCGGGGCGTGAACACATCGCTCAGGTTCGCGATGATCGCGCCGGCGAGCTGTAGCTCGATGCGCAGGAGCGCCCGCAGCCCGGCCAGGTCGCGGTCTGACCACTGCTCAAAGATATCCGAGACGGTGGTGCTGACCAGCTGGATGTACTCAATCTGCAGCTTCTGGCCGTCGCTCTGGTAGATCTTGCGCACCTCGACCGCCACCGGCTCCATCTCGGCGGCCTCGGCGGGGTAGTAGCGCACAAAGGCGACCTGGACGGCGCGCTGGAACATGCGCACCAGCTCGATGTCGTTGCGATCCTGTGATCCCAGCAGCGTCGCCGTGTAGGCCCACGTTAGATCAAGCGGCTCGGTGGGGATCTCGCGGCCCTCCGAGATCAGCTGGTGGATGGCCGACCAGGTGAAGCCAATCTCTAGCCAGGGCGGGATATTCTCATTGGTGAGCGGCTCCTCGTGCTCGGGGAAGAGCTCGATCTTGCAGGTGCGGTCGTGGGTGGTCGGGATTACGCTCTCGATAAAGGCGTGCTCGTGCAGCCCGACCGCCAGCCAGGCATCCTCAAGGCCGCTCACCAGATCGTCATAGGTCAACATGCTCGCTCCTCGGTAGGTGTGTCGCGCTATTGTACCGCTATCCTGCGGGGCGGGCAACCGGGGTGCGGCATGGCTATGTCAAAGTCACCTCCCGGTGGGGGTATGGGGCGGCTTCACCGCCCCCATAGTATTTTTTTTGTTGGGTTTTGGCGGCTTCGCCGCCAAAACCCAACAAAAAGCTGGGTCTGGGGCGCAGCCCCAGGGACGTTGCATCAGCCCTGCGGGGGCGGCGACCCTACTGGGGGAATATCGAGAGGTCATTCTTGAGCGCGAGGGCCTGGCGGAGCGGGGCGAGCTCGGCGGGGGCGATCGCGAGGGCAGACATCAGCAGGGCGACGAGGGGGTGCGCCTCGGGGCGCTCGTCGCCGGCGCACTGCAGGCGGTCGATCAGGTTGAGCAGGAGGCAGAGCCGCTGGCGGCGGTTGAGCCGCTCGGCGGCCTCGGCCGCGAAGGCGGCGAGCGGCACCTCGGCGAGGGAGCGCTCGGCGCGGCCGAGCACGTCGGGGTCGTAGGCGAGTCCCCGGGGGGGCAGGAAGCCGGCCAGGGCGCCGCCCGGCCCCTCGGCGTAGACGCTCGTGGCCCCGGCCAGGTGGCCAAGGGCGACGATCAGCGCCGCCGCCGGCGTGAGCGCGCCGGGCGGGTAGTTGGCGTCGTAGTCCGTCCAGGAGCCCATCAGCGCACCAGCCCTTCGACCGCGCCCTGGAGCGGCGCGAGGAGCAGGCTCGGGAAGAGCCCGGCGGCGATGATGGCGACGGCCAGGATGGCCAGCGAGATGCCCTCGCGCCGATTGAGGTCGGGGAGGCCCTCGGTGCCGCGCGGGTCGCCCATAAAGCCCACGCGGAACATGTGCAGCAGATAGGCGGCCACCAGGATCACCCCGAGCACCGCGCCGCCCGCGAAGGGCCAGCCGAGGCCGAGCGCCTGCGAGCTGAAGACGCCCTGGAGGATCGTGAACTCGCCGATGAAGGCGTTCAGCCCGGGCAGGCCCATAGTCGCCAGGATCACCAGCAGGGTCACGCCGGCGTAGGCGGGCATGGTCTTCCAGAGGCCGCCGAAGGCGGTGATCTCGCGGGTGCCCCGGCGCTCGTAGAGCACGGCCACCAGCAGCAGTATGGCCGCCGTGTTCACCCCGTGGGCCACCATCTGCACCACCGCGCCGCTGAGGCCGATCGCGTTGAGGGCGAAGATGCCCAGGGCGATGGCGTTCATATGGCTCACCGAGGAGTAGGCCACCAGGCGCTGCATATCGGTCTGGGCGAAGGCGGTGATCGCCGCGTAGAGGATGCCGATCACGGCGAGGATAGCGATGGCCGGCGCGGCCCACTGCGCGGCCTGCGGGAAGAGGGCCAGGTTGAAGCGGATCAGGCCGTAGGTGCCGAACTTCGACATCACGGCGGCGAGCATGATCGCCGCCGGGGTCGGCGCGGCGGTGTAGGCGGCGGGCACCCAGGTGTGGAAGGGCCAGAGGGCCAGCTTGATCGCGAAGGCGGCGAAGAAGGCCCCGAAGAGCAGCCGCTCGGTGGCCGGGTCGATCACGAACGCGCCCGAGCGCAGGTCGGCCACGATCTGGGCGGTGTCGAAGGTTGGCGTCCCGGTCGCGCTGAGGTGGAGCATGTATACGCCGATGATGCCGAGCAGCATCAGCACCGAGCCGCTGAAGGTGTAGAGGAACATCTTCAGCGCCGCGCGCGGCCCGTCCGCGCCGCCCCAGATGCCGATCAGGAAGACCGCCGGGATCAGGGCGATCTCCCAGAGCACGTAGAAGAGCAGCATGTCCTGGGCCATAAAGGTGCCCAGCATCGCCGCCTCGAACACCAGCAGCAGGGCCAGCATGCCGCGCTGCCGATCGGCGGGCATGCCCCAGGCGGCCCCGATGGCGAAGGGTGCCAGCAGCGCTGCCAGCAGCACCAGCCACAGGCTCACCCCGTCGATCCCCAGGTGGTAGCTGCTGCCCCAGGCCGGGATCCACGGCAGCGCCGGCTCGGCCATCCCCGCCGGACCCGCCGACCCGTTCAGGTAGAGCCACGCCGCCGCCAGGGCCGCCGCCAGGGTGGCGATTGTGAATCCGAGGGCCGTCCGGCGGTGCGCCTCTGCCCGTGCGTCGGGCATGGCCAGTAGCGCCAGGGCGCCCGCCACCGGCAGCCAGAGGGTCAGCGAGAGGATGGGGAAGCTCAGCTGGTTCATAAGGCTTTTACCTTTAGACAAGGTTACAGGTTACAGGGAACAGAAATACCGCATCCTGATGCAGTGCAACTGCCTGAACGGTAACGTACGCTGAAACCTTGTCTTAGCAAAAGGTACGCGCAGATATTCGTGAGTAGGTTCACAAGGGCTGTTATACGGCGAAAGGGAGCGTTTGTCAATGCGAGGGGACAGGGAAGCGGCGTTTGCCCTATTGCTCCGAAACTATTGCCTGCTCCCTGTTCTCTGTTCCCTGGCCTCAGCCGCCAGCGGCTTGCCCAGCCAGCCCGCGTACATATCGGCAAAGCACCCCGCGGCGATCGCCGCGCGCGCCTCGGCCATCAGGTTGAGCAGGAAGGCCACATTATGCAGGCTCACCAGGCGGATCCCCAGGATCTCCTTGGCCTTGAACAGGTGGTGGATGTAGGCCCGCGAGAAGTTCCGGCAGGTGTCGCAGGAGCAGCCGGGCTGGAGCGGCCCGTCGTCGTCGCGCAGGGCGGCGTTCTGCACGTTCTGCTTCCAGCGCCGCTCGGGGCTGCGCACCAGGGCGGTGCCGTGGCGGCCCAGGCGGGTCGGGCTCACACAGTCGAACATATCGATGCCGCGGGCCACCCCCTCCAGCAGGTCGTCCACATCGCCGACGCCGAGCAGGTGGCGGGCCATGCCGTCGGGCATATGCGGCACGGTCATGTCCACCACGTCGTACATCTGGGCCTTGTCGCCGCCGAGGGATCCGCCGATGCAGAAGCCGTCGAAGCCCATGGCCCCGATATGCTCGGCGCTGGCCTTGCGCAGGTCGGGGAAGACCCCGCCGTGGACGATCCCGAAGAGGGACTGCCGAGGGTTCGGCAGGCTGGCCGGGTCGCGCTCGCGGTGGGCGGCCAGGCAGCGGGCCGCCCAGCGGTGGGTGCGGTCCATGCTCTGGCGGGTGTACTCGTAGCTGGCCCGGAAGGGCGGCAGCTCATCGAAGCAGACGATGATATCGGCGCCGAGGCCGTGCTGGATCTGCACCGAGCGCTCGGGCGTGAAGACGTGCCGCGAGCCATCGAGGTACGACTTGAAGATCACCGCGTCCTCAGTCACCTTGACCATGCCCTGGAGCTGCTGGGCGTGCTGCGGGCGGCGGCCCTTGATCTCGTCGGCGATGCCGCCGTAGACCAGCGAGAAGACCTGGAAGCCGCCGCTGTCGGTGAGGATCGGCCCGCGCCAGCTGCTGAAGCCGTGCAGGCCGCCGTGGCGGGCGATCAGCTCGTGGCCCGGCTGGAGGTAGAGGTGGTAGGTGTTGCCCAGGATGATCGCTGCGCCGTGGTCGCGCAGCTCCTGGGGCGTGAGGGCCTTGACGGTACCGCGCGTGCCCACCGGCATAAACACGGGCGTGGCGATATCGCCGTGGGCCGTGCGGACGACCCCGGCCCGCGCCCGGCTGCGCGGATCTCGGGCGGTGATGCTGAAGATGCTCATGGCTAGCAAGTATAGCAGATATTGTAGTGCCGAAATGTGCTAGCTTCGCTGGCACATTTCGGCACTACAATGCCAGATTAAGCGGGGCGGCTTTGCCGCCCTAGCGCCTTGGCCGCCAGGCCGGGTACTGCTCGCTCGCGGCGGTGGCGGTGATCTGCGCGAGCGCCCCCGAGCTGATCGTCACCACGTAGATATCGTAGGGCGCGCCCGGCGTCGCGCTGCTGTCCACAAGCCCCGCGCGGCTTGAGGCGAAGGCGATGCGCTGGCCGTCGGGCGACCAGGCCGGCGTGGTGTCGTTGGCGGGGCTGTTGGTGAGCTGCCGGGTGATCGTCCCCTGGGGCGTCATGAGGTAGATCTCATTGTCGCCATCGCGGTCGGAGCGGAAGGCGATCGTCTTCCCGTCGGGCGACCAGGCCGGGAAGACATCGTTGGCGGGGCTGTTGGTCAGGTTCACCGGCTCGCCGCCGTTGGCCACATCGAGCAGGTAGAGGTCGAAGGCGCCGCTGCGGTTTGAGGCGAAGACGATCTGCTCGCCGTCGGGCGACCAGGTCGGGTTGCCGTCGCTGGCCGGGCTATCGGTCAGGCTGAGCGGGGTCCCAGCGCCATCGGCGCTCATGATATACACGTCCCAGCTGCCGCCGCGGTTGCTCTCGAAGGCGATGCGCTTGCCGTCGGGCGACCAGGCCGGGTGCAGGTCGCGCGCGGGGTCGTGGGTGAGGTTCACGAGCCCGGAGCCGTCGGTGCCCATCACGTAGATGTCGAAGTTCCCGCGGTCGGAGGCGAAGGCCACGCGCTGGCCGTCGGGCGACCACGCCGGGGCCATGTCGTCGAACAGCAGGCTGTCGGTGAGGTCGCTGCGCTGCCCGCTGCCCAGGGCGACGACCTGGAGGTTGCGGGTGCCGCCGATCGAGCCGGCGGCGAGCAGGATCTCGTCGCTGGCGCGCAGGGGCGGCGGGGGCGGGAATCGCGGCGTCAGATCATTGGCCGGGTGCTCGGTGAGCCGGGCCAGGTCGGCGCCGCTGTCGCTCATGGTGTAGATCTCGAAGTTCCCGGCGCGGTTCGAGGCGAAGGCGAGGTGCCGGCCATCGCGCGCCCACGAGGGGGCCGCATCCTCGGCCGGGTCGTCGGTGAGGGGTGTCTGGGCCGTCCCGTCGGCGTTCATCACATAGATGTCGCGCTGCCCGCCGCTGCGCCGCTCGAAGGCGATGCGCTGGCCGTCGGGCGACCAGGCCGGGCGGTCGTCGCCGGCGGCGTTGTTGGTCAGGTTGACGATCTCGCCCGACTGGTCGGCGTTGGCCAGGTAGATCTCGCGGTTATTGGCGGCGGTGGGGTCGGCGGCCGAGAAGGCGATGTGGACTCCGTCGGGCGACCAGGCCGGCGCGCCGATCCGGGGCGGGTTGGCGAAGAGGGCGCGCGCGTCGCCGCCCTCGGCCGCGATCACCATCAGCACGCTGCCCGCCGCGCGCGTGGCGACATAGGCGATCTGGGTGCCGTCGGGCGACCAGGCCGGCGCCGTGGCCCCGCCCGGCTCGTCGGTGATCCGGCGCAGCCCGCTGCCGTCGGGCGCGATCAGGGAGACCTCGGGGGTCTTGGTGCGATCCGAGACAAAGGCGATCTGGCGGCGGCTCGGCGACCAGTCGGGGTCGTAGTCATCTGCGGGG
>JBAXES010000272.1:0-5981 GCA_037140315.1 Chloroflexales bacterium | reverse complement strand
TGCACTGCATCAGGATGCGGTATTTCTGTTCCCTGTTCCCTGTTCCCTTGTCTAAAGCCCAGCAGCGCTGGTGACGAACAGAGACGCCGGCACACCGGCGCTTGCGCGCAGATGGCCGGCGTCAATCGCCCAACCGGGCGACGATGGTCGGGGCGGAGGGATTTGAACCCACGACCCCCGCGTCCCAAACGCGGTGCTCTACCAGGCTGAGCCACGCCCCGATATAGGTAAGGGTAGCAGCAACGCCACCGAATGTCAAACGGATCAACGAATGTCAACGAATAAGCGAATAGCCAGCTGGCTACTCGCTTATTCGTTGACATTCGGTATGCCTTTGCGCGGGCGGGTGTGCAGGCGGGCGCGCACGCGCTCGACCTCAGCGATGGCCTGGCGCACCTCGGCGAGCCACTCGCCGTGCTCGGCGGCGAACGCGCGCACGGCGTAGGCCAGCGCGCTGCTGCGGGTCTCGGCGACGCCGGCGGCCACCAGCGTGTCGAGGACATCGCGCTCGGCGCGGGCGAGGCGGGTCATCACCGGGGCGGTGCGTGAGGTGAACAGGGCCTCCACGCTGCCGGCGCGGATGCCCCAGGCGACGGGGAGCTTCTGGCTACGCTCAAGCTCGGCGGCGATCTGCACGCGCAGGCCACGGCTCTCACCGCGCAGGCGGGCGATCAGGGCCGCGGCCTCGGCAGGGCTGGCGGGGGGCGCGGCCTGGAGCATGATCACCAGCTCGTCGTCGTAGCGGCGCACCTGCGGCGGGCCAGCTGCGAGGGCGGCCGGCAGGCGCTGGGCCACCCAGCTCTCGATCTCCTCGTTGTTCATGGCCCAATTGTACACCATGCTATAATCGGGCGATATTGTCCGCAGCGCCCCCCATCGCAGATGAGGTACAATAGCGGGGTTGCAATCATCTTGAGCAGACAAGGTTGCCTTCGATGAGCACCGTGATCCTGAGCGACGAGCGCTTCGCCGCACACACCTGGTACGGGCACCCCGAGTGCGAAGATCGGCTCGACGCGATTATGGCGGCGATCTCCACATCTCATCTGCTCGACGACCTGCGCAGCGTCGCGCCGTACCCGGCGCCCGACGCGGCGCTGATGGCCGTCCACACCCCCGAGCTGCTCTGGCGCGTGCGCCAGATGAGCAGCTACGGCGGCGGCCAGATCGATGGCGACACCTATGTGACGGCCGACTCGTGGGATGCGGCCGTGTACGCGGCCGGCGCGGCAATGGGTGCGGTGGACGTCGTGCTCGGCGGGGAGCGCCATAACGCCTTCGCCCTGGTGCGACCGCCCGGGCACCACGCCACGCCGGGGCGGGCGATGGGCTTCTGCCTGCTCAACAATATCGCCGTGGCGGCCCGCTACGCCATCAGCCACTACGGCCTGGGGCGGGTGGCGATTGTGGACTACGATGTCCACCACGGCAACGGCACACAGGATGTCTTCTACGACGACCCGCAGGTGCTGTTCATCTCCACCCATGCGGCGCCGTTCTACCCCAACACCGGGCCGATGTCCCAGGTGGGCAGCGCCGGCCCGGCCGCAGGCACGACGCTGAACATCCCGCTGCCCTTCGGCGTGGGCGACGCCGGGTACGCGCGCGTGTTCACGGAGCTGGTGGCGCCGGCCCTGCGCCGCTTCCGGCCCGAGCTGCTGCTCGTCTCGGCGGGCTACGACAGCCACTGGAAGGACCCCCTCGGGCCGATGGTGCTCTCGACGTCCGGCTTCTCTCGGCTCACCGCCGACCTGCTGGCTCTGGCCAATGAGCTGTGTGGCGGTCGGATCGCCCTGGTGCTTGAGGGCGGCTACAGCCCGGAGGCCCTCGGGGCCTGCACGGTCGCCTCACTGCGGCTGCTGCTCGGCCGCGACCCCGGCCCCGACCTGCTCGGCGCCGCGCGGTCGGTCGAGCCCGACCTGGGCCAGCTGATCGAGACGATCCGTGGGCGGCACCCGCTGTTTGGGGAGTAGCCATGACGTCTTTTACAGGAGGTTGGGGCGCAGCAGCCAGCAGTGTGCCTGTTGCTGTGCGACAGGCACACTGCTGGCTGCTGCGCCCTTACGGACGGGGGATCCAGCATGATCGCGGTGATTAACTATGGCGCGGGTAACCTGCCGAACGCAGTGCGCGCCCTGCGCCACGTGGGTGCCGATCTCGAGGTGACGGACGACCCGGCGGTGGTGCGGGCGGCCGATGCGGTGGTGCTCCCCGGCGTTGGCGCGACAGCCGACACCATGCGCAGCCTGACGGCGCTGGGCATCGCCCAGGTGCTGCCCGAGGTCGTCGCCTCGGGGCGGCCGTTCCTCGGAATCTGCGTGGGCATGCAGGTGCTGCTGGGGGTGAGCGAGGAGTTCGGCGCCCACCCCTGCCTCGGCGTGGTCGGCGGCACGGTGCGGCGGCTGCCCGCAGACGCCGGCAAGATCCCGCAGATCGGCTGGAACCAGGTGCGCTATAGCCCGGCCTACGCGGGCCACCCGCTGCTCGCCGACATCCCTGACGGCAGCGACTTCTACTTTGTCCATTCCTTCTACTGCGCTGTGGACGACCCCGCCATTGTGGCCGGGCGAACCGACTACGGCATCGACTTCCCGAGCCTGATCGTGCGCAGTAATCTCGCCGCCGTGCAGTTCCACCCCGAGAAGAGCGGTCGCTGGGGCCTCCAGCTGCTGCGGAACTTCGTTC
Source organism: Chloroflexales bacterium (assembly GCA_037140315.1). Classification (GTDB taxonomy): domain Bacteria; phylum Chloroflexota; class Chloroflexia; order Chloroflexales; family Chloroflexaceae; genus Oscillochloris. The sequence goes on along the minus strand of JBAXES010000272.1, from coordinate 3,296 downwards.
AGATCTGCGTGCAGGCCAGCGCGCATCAGGTGACAGCATAACTGTATGGACATTATCCCCGCGATTGATCTGAAGGATGGCCGCTGTGTCCGGCTCTACCAAGGGGACTTCGCCCAGACAACGGTGTATGGCGACGACCCGGTGGCGATGGCGCGGCGATGGGCCGACATGGGGGCAACCCGGCTCCACGTGGTCGACCTCGACGGGGCGAAGAGCGGCCGCCCGGTGAACACCGACGCGGTGCTGGGGATCGTGCGCGCCCTGAGGATACCGGTGCAGCTGGGCGGCGGCCTGCGCCGTGAGGAGGATATTAACGCCGCCCTCTCGCTGGGGGTGGAGCGGGTGATCCTCGGCACGGCGGCGGTGGAGCATGCCGATCTGGTGGCGCGGATGGCGGCTCGCTTCGGCGACCAGATCATTGTCGGCGTGGATGCGCGCAACGGCATGGTCGCCACCGACGGCTGGACGAGCACGGTCGATGTGCGGGCGACCGATCTTGTGGACCATGTGGCGGCCCTGGGGGTGCGCCGGGTGATCTACACCGACATCAGCCGCGACGGCACGCTGACCGAGCCGAACTTCGCGGCCCTGGCCGAGCTGATCCGACCGGGCGGCCCGGCGATCGTCGCCAGCGGCGGCATCGCCGCCGCCGAGCACCTGGTGCGTCTGGCAAGGCTCGGCGCCGAAGGGGCGATTGTGGGCAAGGCGCTATACACCGGAGCGATCGACCTGCCAGAGGCGATCGCCGCGCTGGCGAATGTTTAATGCTGAATGTTCAATGCTGAATGGTGAATGGTGAATGGTGAATGGCACTGAGCATTCACCATTCACCATTCAGCATTCAGCATTCAGAGGAAGCTATGACTAACCCTGACCTGACTGCAAAATATGAGGAGGAGCGCCTGCGCGCCCACGGCCAGTCGCAGATCGTCTATCTGCAGGGCCAGATCGACGAGCTGCGCCGGCTGCTCAAGGATCAGACCAATAAATACAACTGGGCGATGGAGCAGGTGCGCAAGACCGAGGCCTCGGTGGCCCAGGTGCAGAGCCTGTTCGAGCAGCACGCCGAGGAGGTGACCCAGTCTACCGACGCGGTGCGGCGCGATGTGATCGGCCTGCGCCGTGAGGTGGCCGGGGCGCTCGTGAAGATCGATGAGAGCGTGAAGCCGCTGCGCGAGATGCAGGCCCAGATCCAGCAGGTGGCCGATGCGCGCAAGCAGGACCGCGACTTCGTCTCGGGCTGGTTCGTCCGCATTGAGGCGCTAGAGCAGCAGATCCTGGCAATCCAGGCGCAGGTCAAAGAGGTCGATGAGCGCCAGCGCCAGTACACGCTCCAGCTCGACCGGCTGCGCGAGGCCGACGCGGTGGCGATACAGGAGGCCCGGCGGGTGGGCGATGATCTGCAGATTGAGAAGCAGAGCCTGCGCCGCCAGGCGGTGGAGACCCAGCAGCTGGTGGTCGATGTGGGCGCAGTGCTGGAGGAGCACGCCTCGCGCATCCACCGGCTCGACGAGATCCGCCAGCACATCGACCTCTTCGCCGAGACGCTGCCGAAGCAGTACACTGACCTTGCGGCCAAGCTGCCCGATATCACCGTCGAGATCAAGCGGGTGGAGCGGCTCTCCACCGAGCGCTTCCTGATGAACCAGGAGCGGCTGGAGGATATCCGCCAGCAGGCCGACGAGAAGATCAGCACGCTCCAGGAGGCCGACGAGCAGCACCTGCGCCAGCTGACCTCGTGGCTGGAGCGGATCGATGGCTGGCTGCGCGAGCTGGAGCAGCGCCAGAGCCGGGCGACGACGCGCCTGGAGGCCGCCCAGCAACTGCATATGTCCCGGATCGTGGAGATCGAGAACCGCGAGATGGACACGCTGACAAACCTGCTGGCCAGCGTCCGCAACCAGTTCGAGCGGATTAAGGCGGCCCAGGTTGAGGTGAAGGGCGGGGAGCAGTAGCAGGGCGTCTCTACCGGCGCTCAAGGACGAAGATGCGCGGGTGGAGGCCGCCGAGGTCGACGCGGAGCACGCTGTGCAGGCCCCACTCGGGCCGATCATCGAGCAGGCGCTCCATCAGGCGCACCTCATGAGAGAGCAGGACGCAGTGGGCGCCGGGGCGGGCCACGCGGGCGGCCTCACTGAGCAGGGCTGGGTAGAGGCTGAGGTTATCGGCGTGGGAGCCGACCAGGTGGCCGAAGGGCAGGTCGGCGCAGATGGCGTCGACGCTGGAGCTGTGCAGCGGCAGGCGCGTGGCGTCCCAGGGCTGCAGCTCGCAGCGCGCCGTGAGGCCGGCGGCGTCAACATTGGCGCGGGCGCACCTCAGGGCGGCGGGGTCGATGTCGCAGCCGAGGGCGTGGCGGGCGGGGCCGATCAGCAGCCGCTCGATCAGCAGGGAGCCCGAGCCGCAGCCGATGTTGAGGAAGCGGTCGTCGGGGGCGGGTGCGGTGAGCCGGGCCACGGCGCTGGCCACGGCGCCGTTGAGCGCGCCCTCACGGTTGCAGACGCGCCAGGGCCGGGTGGCCAGGGGCCTGGGCGACAGGCGCACGAGCAGCTCCCAGCCCGCGCCGTCGGCGGCGCGGCGCAGGCGCAGCAGCAGGTCGCCGTCGGCGACGCCGACGCTGAGGCCAGTGGCGGCTGCGAGATCGGCCTTGAGCCGAGTGAGGACGGCCGACTCGGCGCCGGCGGCGCTGAGGAAGAGGCTGGCGAACGCGCCCGGCGGGTGTAGGCGGCGAACCTTGTCGATCATGGCCAGCACGGCGCGGAAGTGCTCGTCACCGAGCAGGGCCTTGGGCCGGGGGACGGGGAAGGCGCGCACGAGATAGACGGACTGGGCGGTGCGCAGGCCAAGCAGAGCCCGCAGCTCGCCGGCGTAGTCCACGCCGATGACGCCCGGCGGGCCGTCACGGTCAGGGCGGGCGAGCGGGCCGAGGAGGCGCATCTCGTCGCGGACGATGGGCTCCAGCCCTTCGGCGACCATAACCTCGATGCGGTGGGGGCGCCCGACGGGGCGCGGGGGTGTCTTTGCCATGCGGCTATGATACCGCAGGTTGGGGGTTTGGATCGCGAACGACGCGAGCGCGAACGGCGCGACAGATTGGTTGAAGGCAATGCTATGGCCGAGAGGCGATTCTCGCTAGGGGCGACGTACTGGCCCCGCCCGCGCGCCGCCGGTGCGCCGGTGCTCTGCAGCTGGGAGTGGTGCGACCCCGGAGCGGTGCGCGATGACCTGGCCCATGTGGCGGCCATCGGATTCGATACGGTGCGACTGGAGCTGCGCTGGGCCGAGGCGCAGCCGGGGAT
>JBAXES010000271.1:0-5985 GCA_037140315.1 Chloroflexales bacterium | reverse complement strand
GCTCGGACCTGCTCGCCGCCGAGATGTGCGGCTTCTTCCGCTCCACCCCCTCCTTCTACGAGTACCAGGAGTACTTCGACAAGCGCAGCGGACAGTTCCTCCGGATCACGGTGGACGAGCGCGGGCTCCTGCCGTGGGTCGACGACATCTCGATCACCCCGCAGGCGCCCCGCTGCGGCGGGCCCATCTTGGATTTCGAGACACGAGAGAGACGATGAGCGATCGTGACGTAATGGCCTATGACGTGGTGATCGTGGGCGGCGGTCCCGCCGGGCCTTGTGGGCGGGCTTTCGCTGCAGTCAGGCGCGGCCCGCGCCGGCGACCTGACCGCCGACCTGGCCGCCGCCTGTCCGCCCGGCACCTGTGCCCGCGTGCTGATCTACGTCTACCCCACCGACACCAGCCTCACCGCCGTGGTGGACGACGACGGCCAGGTGCGCGACGTGCAATCCCTCGCCGCCAGCCAGCCCGAGATCCCGCGCGAGCTGGCTGACCTGGCCACGCGCATCGCGGTGGCCAGCCCCGAGGCCGCCCAGGCGCGGGGGGTGTCCCCCACCGCGCCGATGGCCCTGAGCTACGCCAGCGCGACCAAGACCAGCGCCGTCGGCACGCCCTGCGAGCGCAGTAAGCATCTCTGCGTCTCGCCGGTGTTCACCTGGGGCAGCCAGGCCCTCTGGGTCATCATCGACCTGACCGACCTGCGGCTGGTGGGCGCCACAACCTGGACGGCCCAGGGCCAGAGCGCCCAGCGCCGCGATCTGAGCGAGGCCACGCTCCAGGACGCGGCCCTGGCCCCGCTCTGCGAGACGCCACAGGTCCTGGAGCGCGACGGCTGGCGGGCCAGCTATTTGCTCACCAGCTCGGACGGCCTGGAGCTGCGCGATGTCACGTTCCAGGGCCGCCCGCTGCTGGCCTCGGCCAAGATTGTGGACTGGCACGTGGGCTACCCCGCTGGCACGGACGGGCGGCGGGTGGGCTTCTCGGACGCGGTGGGCTGCCCGGTCTTCTCCTCGGCGGCGATCATCCCCTATAGCCTGCCCACCCTGGCGGACACAGCGGGGGGCGGCTTCACGCTGACGATGACCTTCCGCTCGCCGAACTGGCCACAGCCCTGCAACTACCAGTATGTATTCCGCGCCACCTTCGCCCCCGACGGCGCGCTGACGGTGTGGGCGGGCAGCGACGGGCGCGGCTGCGGGGTGAGCGGGGTCTACCACCCGGTGCTGCGGATCGCCCCGCCGCCAGCGACGGGCGCAGCGCTGCAGGCGGATGGGGTGATGACGCCGCTGACCAGCGAGGGCGAGGCCACCTGGCCCGGCGGCGCGGATCGCAGCTTCATCTCGGGCGACGTGCGCGTGACGCCGGAATGGGGCGATGCCGAGCTGGCCTACGTCTACTGGAGCGTGGCGAAGGCCGCCGAGGGCCAGGGCGATCTGCCAAGCATCGGCACCTGCTGTCGGCTAGACATCGCGCAGGGGCCGGACGCCTTTGTGACCCCGCCCGAGCCACTCACCGGCGCCGGCGCGCTCTGGTACGTCCCGGCGATCACCAACGCCGAGCGGGCGCGCTGCTGGGCCGACATGGAGCTGCGGGACGGCGTGCTGGTGCCGCACATCTGGCCCTGTGGCAGCGGGGTGCGGGTGACAGCAGCGCCGTAGCATTGGGCGGCCTACGCCGTGCTGCCCGCCGCGCAGGCGTTCACCCGCCTGGTCGCCGCCGCCGAGGCTGAGGGGCTACAGGTTGTCGTCGGCAGGTCGGCTGCGCTGGACTCGGCGCAGCTGAGCGCGCACGCGGGCCATCAGCTCATCGGTGCGGAAGGGCCGCTGCACATAGTCGTCGGCGCCATGCTCTAGCGAGGCAACCAGCAGCCGGTTGTTGCGCGCCGGGCCGATCACGATCATCGCACAACCGCACCGGTCGCGCAGCTCGCTCAGGTCGCGCAGATCGCCCTCGGAGGGCAGGTCGAGCAAGACGAGGTCGATCGACGCATCCAGCGACGCGAAGATCGCCGCCAGGCCCACTGCGGTGCGGACCGTGTAGTCATGGCCGGTGAGCACCGGCACAAGAAACTCCTCAATCCGGCTCCCCAGACTGGCGATCAGAACAGTGTAGGAAAAGGCCATAGTGCGTCCCTTACCTACGGCGTCGGCGTGGCCTGCGGCCCGCCAGCGGGCGCCGCGCAGGCGGCCGGGGCGCTAGCGATCACCTCAACCGTGTCGTAATCGAGCAGGCTGAGGAACTGCTTGAGCGACTTCTCGGCCTCATCAGTGGCCCGGCCCATCACCCCGTCCTCGCAGGCGGCCTGCAGGATCTGCTGCTCGGACTGGATGCGCGCCTGTGTCTCAAGATCCTTATTGTCGGGCGCAAACACGCCGCGATCCCGGCTGTACACCCGCGTCTTCTCGCTGTCGAGGTGCGAGTCGAAGATCTGGACGGGCGGCAGGCGCAGCGTGATCGTGCGACCGTCGCGCGAGATCGTCACGGCGCCCGCGTTGAGCTTACTCAGATCCACCCCCGCGACCACCGTGCCGTGGGCGATCAGCAGCAGGGCGTCGCCCGCGAGGAGGTTGCCCACAATCGGCACGCTGCTGTCCTGGCGCACCTCGATCACCTGCTCGACCGTGTATGACGCCGTCTCCAGGCGGCTGAGCTGCTGGATGCGCTGGATCACCGCCGCGCCGCTCTTGATCACCGGGGTCGGCGTCACGATAATAGTCGCCAGGTTCGGCACCCCGCTGAAGATGCTGCCGAAGCCCTTGGCCGTCTGGTTGAAGAAGAAGACCACCACAAGCAGGCATGCCAGGGCGCCAAGGACCAGGTAGAGCACCCCGGTAGCGCACCCGCCGCCGCCGCTCGGGCGGCTGGGGAGCCGGGGGGAAGGGCCGGCCCGACCGAAGGTGCGCGGGACGCCGACATCATCGACATCGTAGCCGCCAACCTCGAGATCCTCATCGATCTCCTCGCCACGGGCCTTACGCAGCCGCTGCTGCATAATATTCTCACGGCGGCGCCGCTGTTCTGCGTAGCCATCGTCATCGTAGCTCATGGCACCTCACGCTTTCGCCCCGGTGTGGATGGCGGCGGCGCCCAGCCCCACAAGATCATAGCGCACATGCACCCAGCCCGCCGCGCGCATCAGCTCGGCCAGCCGCTCGGGCGGGGGGAAGCCCCGCGCCGACTGCGGCAGGTACGTGTAGGCCCGCCGGTCGCCGCCAAGGATCTGGCCGATCCAGGGCACCACGCCCTCGAAGTAGATCCGGTGGCCCAGGCGCAGCAGCGCGTTCTTCGGGCGGGCCACCTCTAGGCAGGCCAGCATCGCGCCCGGGCGGGCGACCCGGTACATCTCGCCCAGGGCCTGGCCGATGTCGGTGACGTTGCGCAGCATAAACCCGGTGGTGATCGCATCGAAGCTGCCATCGGGGAAGGGCAGGCGCAGGGCGTCACCGCCGACGAAGGCCGCCCGACCGCCGTCGGCCAGGGGGGCGATCTTCGGCTGGCCGGCCTGCATCATCGGCACGGTGAAGTCCACCCCCACCGCCCGACCGCCGCGCAGCCAGGCCGCCAGCTCAGGCAGGAAGTCGCCCGTGCCGGTGCCCACATCCAGGGCGTCGCCACCCACTGGCGGCGCGATCATCGCCACCATCCGCCGACGCCAGCCCTGGTCGAGCCCGAAGGTCATCGCCCGGTTCATCCGATCATAGCCGGGGGCGATCCGCGCGAACATGCGCTCGACGTAGGTGGCCTTCTGTTCAATGTCCGGTAAGACGCTCACACACACCCTCCTCAAAAAGAGAGAGATGTGGGAGAGAGTTTCACGCTCTCCCACGCCCTCTCTGGTTAGGCCGCAAACCAGCCCCGCAGCTCGCTCGTGTTGTGGGCGGCGCCGAGGGCCACCATCAGCTTGATCCGCGCCTTGGGTCCGCTGATCTGCTGGGCGAAGAGCACCCCCAGGCGGTGCAGGTCGTGGAAGGCGCCCACGTAGCCGAACTCATCGCCCAGGCCGCCGGCCATACAGCGCGTGGTGACCACCACCGCCGTGCGCTGCTGGAGCGCGTCGGTGATCAGCGGCAGCCACCACGGCGGCAGGCGCCCGCCGCCAAACGACTCGATCACCACCCCGGCCGCCCCGTCCTCAATGCTGTGGCGCAGCTGGCGCACATCGGCGCCCTGCGTCACCCGGATCAGGTCGACCATCTCCTCAAGGCGCTGGCAGGCGATGTGCTGGCGGGCGGATGGCCGGTGGCGCAGGTAGATCTGCTCGCCCTCAACCCGGCCGAGGGGGCCGCTCCCCGGCGAGGCGAAGGCCCCGAGGGCCTGGCTGTGCACCTGCTGGAGCTCAGAGGCGGCGTAGAACTGCTCATCGAATATCGCCGCCACCCCCAGATCCTGGGCCTCGGGCGCGGCGGCCAGGCGGATGGCGTTCGCCAGGTTCACCACCCCGTCGTAGCCGGCGCTGGCCGAGCTGCGCATCGCCCCGGTGAACACCACCGGCTTCGCGCTGGCCAGGGTCAGATCGAGCATGTAGGCCGTCTCCTCAAGGGTGTCCGGGCCATGCAGGATCACCGCGCCGTCGATGTCGGGACTCGCGAGCAGGCCGTCCGCGCGGTGCGACAGGTCGAGGGCGCTCACCGCCGTGAAGTGACTGCCCGGCAGGTTGGCGAACTCCTCAAAGACCAGGTCGACGCCGCTGCGCGGCAGCATGGCCAGAAAGTCATCGCCCTTCAGCGAGGGCACCGCCCCACCGGCCATCGGCCCGCGCCGCGCCCCGATCGCTCCGCCTGTGGTGATCACAACAATGCGTTTCATAATGTTGAATGTTGAATGTTGAATGTTGAATGTTGAATGTTGAATGCTGAATGTTGAATGTTGAATGTCAAGCATTCAACATTCAACATTCAACCCTCAACATTCGTCTTGCCGCCCAGAAGATCCGCTGCGTGTACGGGCCGGGGGGGATGGTGGTGAAGCTATCGTAGCAGGCCTCCACGCGCAGGCCGGCCCGCCCGATCAGATCGCGCACCACCTCAGGCGGGTAGGCCCGCTCCACATGCACCTCGTCGAAGCGCTCGTAGCCCGCGTCGTCATCGCCCACAAAGCCGGTCAGCACCATTGTCGATGTGGCGCTCTGTGGGTCAAAGTGGCTCTGCTCGACCTGCACGAACCCCTCCTGCTCGCGCACCGCGCACACGCCCCACTCGAACTCCAGGAAGTGGCGCGTGTTCATATCGCCGATAAACAGGCCGCCGGGGGCCAGGGCGTAGGCCGCCGACTCAAAGCAGGCCAGCAGATCGGCCTCGCTGATCATATAGTTCAGACTATCGTAGGTACACGTCACCAGGTCGAACGCATCCGGCGGCAGCGACCGGTCAGCGTGGCGCATATCGCCCAGGATAAAGCGGGCGCTGCCGGCGAGCGCCGCGCCGGACAGCTTCGCCTCGGCCTGCGCGATCATGGCCGGGGCGCTATCGAGGCCGACGACGTGCCAGCCATCGGCGGCCTGGCACAGGGCCAGGGTGCCGGTGCCGCAGGCGAGGTCGAGCATACGCTGGCCAGCGACCGGGTGGTGCGCCAGAAGCTCGCGCAGGTAGACGGCCACCAGCAGGGCGAACCGCACCTGGCCGCTCATATCGTAGAGAGGGGCGTAGCGCTCGTAGATCATATGGCCTATTCTACCATCAACCTCAGGCGCGCGCCCGATCGCCCTGCGCCGTCGAGCCCTGGCAGCTACTCGCCCGCCGGCCGGGCGCCGAGGGGGTACCAGAACGAGACGACGAAGCCCACCAGGATGTGCTCGATGTTCAGCAGCAGGAAGAGCGCCGAGAGGATGAGCGCCTGGCTGCTCGTGTAGCCGTAGGGCAGCAGGATCGCGATCAGCACCGCGTCGCGCACGCCCACGCCGGCCACCGAGATCGGCAGCACCTGCAGCACGGCGATCAGGGCCGATGCGCCGACCACCTCGTACAGCGGCACCGCGCTCAGGCCGAG
>JBAXES010000270.1:0-5988 GCA_037140315.1 Chloroflexales bacterium | reverse complement strand
TCGGAGAAGTCGGCGCCGGAGCCGTAGTCGGCGCCGGGGGCGGCCTGCTCGTAGCGCTTCCAGTCGCTCCCGAAGCGGTCGTACTTCTCACGCTTCTCCTTGTCGGAGAGCGTCTCATAGGCCTCGTTGATCTCTTTGAAGTGGGCCTCGGCCTGTTTATCACCGGGGTTAATATCGGGGTGGTACTTGCGGGCGAGCTTGCGGTACGCCTGCTTGATCTCTTGGTCGCTCGCGTTGCGGCTCACGCCGAGTATCTGGTAGTAGTCTTTCATGGGGGGCAGTTCCTTCACAAGGGCTTGCGCTGGTCTACGCCCATTGTAAAGACTTGACAGCACAGCTGTCAAGGTTGGCCCGTAAGATGTGCGCCTCGTCAACGTCTTCGGGGCTGCGCCCCCACACCCCCACCGGGAGAGGTGGGGGATAACGAAGGGCCGACGCAGTGCTGCGTCGGCCCGAGGTTGCTTGAAGGGGCGCGCGGGCATCAGGCGATCTGATGCTCCCACGCGCTTGAGCGGCGGTAGGCGGCGTAGGTTGAGAGGTCGCGGATCACGCGCTGGAGCAGATCCCGCTCGATCGGGTCATCGTAGCCCGCGATCAGCCGACGGATGGGCTCGTGATTCTCAGCGAGCGGGGCGTAGCGGTAGCGCAGATCGCCGCTCGGGCTCACCGAGCGACCCATCACGCCATCCCCGACCAGATCCTCAAGCGCCTGCGCGACGCTCCAGATATCCCGGCAGACCCGGTCAGCGATTGCGCTGGAGGTCGCCTCCAGGCGCGGGTTCTCATGGAAGATCAATAGCAGGTGAAGCTTCACCGGCGTGTCGATCGCCTTCTCAAGAAGCCGCTGAATCATTGGGTCGATCATTGACCGTCCTCCTTCCATGAGGGATCTTCATTGATCTCACGCGCGGGGGCGTGGCGCCACATGCGGAAACGGGCAGGTCGAGAGAGCGATGTCTCTGGCAGTGACTCCTGCGGCATGGGAGGAGCAGACGAAGGGCATTGTGCGTAGTATCGAATGAGTACTTTGTCACAAGCACTTCAGATTATACACGAAACCTGTGCATGATACTAGAGGGACTTTCCGGATTCTGCATCGGCCGCGTTAAGAGGCGTTTACTGTCTCTGAAGCGGGTATAATAAGGGTCGGTCGTGATAGGTGATAGGTGCTGCGTCGCGCAGCCACGGGCCATCGATCACGGGTCACACATCAGCGATTCGGCCTTATATCTCACTCACGTCAGGAGCATAGCCATGGCAAAATTGAAGGTTGCGGTGCTGGGGGCCACGGGCACGGTCGGCCAGCGCTTTATTCAGCTCCTTGAGGGGCACCCCTGGTTTGAGGTGGGGGCCCTCACCGGCAGCGATCGCAGCGCCGGACGCACCTACGCCGAGGCTAGCCGCTGGGTCCTCGACACGCCCATCCCCGCCGCCGTGCGCGATATGCCGATCTTGCCTGAGGACGCCAGCCTGGACACGCCGCTGGTCTTCTCGGCCCTGCCGAGCAAGACGGCCGGCGGGATCGAGGAGCGCCTGGCCGCCGCCGGCCATGTGGTCTGCTCGAACGCCGCCGACCACCGCATGTCCGCCGACGTGCCCCTGCTCATCCCAGAGGTGAACCCGGACCACCTCGACCTGATCGCAGTCCAGCGCAAGAACCGCGGCTGGGGCGGGGCGATCGTGACCAACCCGAACTGCACCTCGACCCCGGCGACGATGGTGCTGCGCCCGCTGATCGACGCCTTCGGGGTGAGCAAGCTGCTGCTGGTGAGCATGCAGGCCCTGTCGGGCGCCGGCTACCCGGGCGTGCCGTCCTACGACTCGACTGAGAACGTGGTGCCCTATATCGGCGGCGAGGAGTCCAAGGTCGAGGTGGAGCCGCAGAAGATGCTCGGCACCCTGCGCGGCGGGCGGGTTGAGCCGGCGACATTTGCCACCTCGGCGCACTGCAACCGCGTGCCCGTGCTAGAGGGCCACCTGCTCTGCCTGTCGATCAGCTTCGTCCGCCGACCCGGCCTCGCCGAGCTCAGCGCCGCCCTGTCAGGCTTCCGGGCCCTGCCCCAGGAGCTGAAGCTGCCCAGCGCGCCGGCCCAGCCGATCGTGCTGCGCGATGAGGCCGACCGGCCGCAGCCCCGCCGCGACCGCATGATCGGCGGCGGGATGGCCACGGTGGTCGGCCGGGTGCGCGAGTGCCCGCTGCTCGACTATAAGCTGGTGGCCCTCGGCCATAATACGATCCGCGGCGCGGCCGGCGGCTCGCTGCTCAACGCCGAGCTGATGTACGCCCAGGGGATGATCTCGTAGCCCCTGGGGGCGCAGCCCCATACCTCAGCTCGGGGGCCTGGCGCGCGGCGTCGCCGCGCGCCAGGCCCCGAGCGAATATGCGGGGGCGGCGTCGTCGCCCCCGCGCCCCCACCGGGAGGTGACTTTGCATCCGCGAGCGACGATGACCGCAACCATTGCCGACCTAACCGCCGACCGGGTGTTCTACCGCGATCTGGAGCCGTGCGACCCGACGCTGCCCGGGCTGGGCGCGCTGCGCGAGTCGTTAGGGCTGCCGGCGGGCCTGCTGCCGCGCAAGCGCGAGTCGGCCTACGCGCAGGTGGCCCTGGCCCTGGCCGAGGCCGCCCAGGCCCAGCGCGGCGGGCCGCCGCTCAGCGCCCTGCTCGTGATCGGCGACACCGAGAACGACCGGCTGCTGGCCCACTTCCTGAACGATCTGCCGGGAGCGCCGCAGGCCTACGGGCTGATCGGCGAGGACCGCCCGGTGGTTGACGAGAGCCTGACCTGGGATGGCCCGGTGGCCACGGCCACCCGCTGGGCGCTGCTGCACCCCTGGGCGGCCGAGCTTGAGCGCCGGGGCGTGCGCTGGGAGCGCGCCGCCCTGCTGATCGATATCGACAAAACCCTGCTCGGCCCGCGCGGGCGCGGCGACGGGGCCATCGATGACGCGCGGGCCGAGGGGGCCGTCGCTGTGGCCGGGGATCTGCTCGGCAGAGACCTGGACATCCCGCTCTTCCGCCGGGTCTACGCCGAACTCTGTCGCAAGGAGTGGCACGGGTTCACCCTCGACAACCAGGACTATGTCGTGTCAACCGCGCTGCTGATCGACAGCGGCGTCATGGGCTACGAGGACCTGCGGGCCGGGGTGGCCTCGGGCGAGCTGCCCAGCTTCGCGGCCCTGCTGGATATCGTGACGCCCCGCGTGCCCGCGCCCCTGGCCGCGCTCCACGCTGAGCTGCGCGAGCGGGTGGCGGCGGGCGACCCGACGCCCTTCAAGCTCTTCCGCCGGGCCGAGTTTGTCGCTACTGTGGCGCGTATGGCCGACGGTCGGCTCACCCTCTGCGGCGAGCTGTTCACCCTTGCCGAGCGGCTGATCGCGGCCGGGGCCCTCTGTCTGGCCACCTCCGACAAGCCGGCCGAGTCGGCCCTGCCGAACCCCGCGCAGGCCGCCGCCGGTATGCTCCCGCTACACCGCGTCCCGGCCAGGCTTGTGTGACCACGTCGGCGTCGCATGGGGCTGCGCCCCATGCCAGCTTCTGTTGGGCGTGGGCGGCTCTGCCGCCCCGATGCCCACCGGTAGGTGAGAAGGAACCCATGCAGCTCTCTGACCTGTTCACCGCGCAGATGCGCGAGATCCCCCCGCCTATGTGGGGGCCCGGCGACAGCAACGGCCCATCCCGGATCGCTCTGGCCTTCGGCGACGCCGACCCGACTATGCTCCCGCACGAGGATCTGATCGGCGCTGTCGCGGAGGTGCTGTCATCCGACCTCGACGGCGCCCTGAACTACGGGCCGACCTACCCCGGCCTGGTGCGCGTGGCCGCCGAGCGGCTGCGCCGGCAGGGCATCGGTGCCACCGAGCAGAACACCCTGATCTGCTACGGGTCGACCCAGATCATCGGCCTGCTGCCGCAGGTGCTGATCGCCCCGGGCGACACGATCATTGTCGAGGCGCCGACCTTCCTGGGCGCGGTGATGCAGTTCCGCCGCTCGGGCGCGCGGCTCGTCGGTGTGCCGGTCGACGCCGAGGGCATGGATGTGGGCGCCCTGGAGACAACGCTGGCCGCGCTGCGGGCCGAGGGCGTGCGCCCGAAGATTATCTACACGATCCCGACCTTCCAGAACCCCACCGGGGCGACGATGCCCCTGGGGCGGCGGCTGCGGCTGCTGGAGCTGGCGATCGCCTACGGCGTGCTGGTGGTGGAGGACGACGCCTACAACGATCTGCGCTTCCGCGGCGACGCTGTGCCGCCGATCGCCGCCCTCGATACCCAGGGCTGGGTGATCCACCTGCGCACTTTCTCGAAGATCTTCGCGCCGGGCGTGCGTCTGGGCTGGGCCTGTGGCCCCCAGGCCCTGATCGACCGCCTGGCCATGTGTAAGGTGGAGGGCGGCAGCGGGCCGCTGATGACCCGCGTGGTGGCCCAGTTCGCCCAGGACGGTCGGCTGGACGCCCACATCGCCGAGCTGCGGGCGCGCTACAGCGAGAAGTGCGACCTGATGCTGGCGGCGATCGCGCGCGAGATCCCCGAGGCGACGACCGTCCGCCCCGACGGCGGCTTCTTCGTCTGGCTGCGCCTGCCGCCGGGGGTCTCGGCCACCGCCCTGGTGCCCGTGGCGGCACAGCACGGCGTGGATGTGCTGGCCGGCCCGCGCTGCTACGCCGACAGCAGCGGCGATGAGTATGTTCGCCTGGCCTTCAGCTACACTCCTGAAACGCAGATCAGCGCCGGGATCGCCCGCCTCGGCGCGGCGATCCACAGCCTTATGTGAGGCTGCGAAGCCGCCAGGTCCCAGCAAGGGCTTGCAGGTAGCTGTTTACGATCTGTGCCCAGCAGGCACATGCCGCACTGGTTCTGCGGCGGCGCGGCGTAGCCGCGCCGCCGCAGAACCAGTTTTTTGTGGGAGAGCTTCGCTCTCCCACCCCCTCACCATGCACGGTGCTGCTGCTCAGGCGGCGTCGATCTCGGCGCGGAGGGCGGCCTCGGCGATGCGCAGCTGGCGGCTGCGATCCTCGAGCGTTGCGGCCATGGTGCGCGCGGCTGAGAGCTGCGCGGCGCGGGCGGCGGCGGTGGCACCGGCCGGCACCTGCTCTACCTCGAGGCGGTGCACCGACTGGCGGGCTCGCTCGATGCGTGGTCCGAGGGCGTCGATCCGGGCGCTCAGAGTCTCCAGGCGTGCAGTGTAGTAGGACTTGTCCACTGGTGCTTGTTTCTCCATAATTCAACCCCATCGCGCACCGCGCGATGGGGCCGGTGATCACTGTCCGGCGAGCGGCCTCGGTGCCGTGCTCTTTGTCTCCAGTATAGCATGATTTCGCCGTGTCGCGCCGCCCCAGGGGCTGCGCCCCCAGGGCTAGTGCAACGTTTGGTACACGTGCGTGCGCTGCGCGTTAGGCGTGACATTGTCGTGACGCTCCGGTTGATCCCCCCTTCCGCTGCTCCGATATTTCGTGTATAATGAATGACTATTAGATCTATCTGTTATGATAGTGTGGCCTAGTGAAAGTGAGCTGCTCAATGAAGAAGCTAAGCTCCACCGGTCGTGGCTTGATCAAAGGGGTTCACATCATCTGCACGTGTGCGTGGCTAGGCGCTGGTGTCTGCATGTTCCTGCTGAACTTTGTGGCTCGCCCCAACAATGGTCACGATCTCTATGTCGTGATGGCCGCGCTCAAGCTGATTGATGATCTGGTGATCCTCCCCGCTGCCGTGGGGAGCATCCTCACCGGCCTGGTGATCAGCTTGCTGACGCCGTGGGGCTTCTTCAAGTGGCGCTGGGTGGCTGTGAAGTGGGCGCTCACGATATCTATGGCGCTCTTCGGCTTCTTCTGTCTCCGGCCCTGGCTCAACGAGATGGCGACGATCACCGCCGCCAACCCAGCCGGGGCGCTCCAGGATGACACCTTTCTCACCAACCGCTGGCTGCTGGCGCTCAGCGGCGGCCCGATGTTTGCGAGCATGCTCTTCCTGGTCTTTCTCTCGG
>JBAXES010000269.1:0-5989 GCA_037140315.1 Chloroflexales bacterium | reverse complement strand
GCGGCGGGGGCGGCCACATCCTCGATCTGGAGCGGCTCGCCCCGGCTGATCTGGGCCAGGAAGGATGGCGCATTGACGATCGCGATGTCGCTCGCCGAGGCGTGGGTGCGGCCGTTCTCCGCGTAGATCGCCACCGTACGCAGGACATCGGGGCGCTGCGGCTCGATCAGGCGCACCGCGCAGTGCTCAGCGTCGAGGGCCAGGGCGATATTCTCGGTGGCTCGGTCGAGGGTGCTCTCGATCTGCGCGCCGGTGCTGATCTCTTTGCTATTCTCATAGAGCACAAACAGCTCGCGGGCGCGCTGCTGCTGCTGGCTGAAGAGCCGCGCGTTGCGCAGCAGCAGGGCGAGCTGCTCGGCGAACGACTCGATCAGGCGCACCTGGCTACTGTCCGGCTCCGGCGCGCTGGCGTGCAGGGCCGCCACGAGCACCCCCGCCGACTGCTGGTGGAAGAGCAGCGGGATCGCCAGGGCCGGGCGCTCGGTCGCCCGTGCGGTGCCTGCGGCCCCGCGGCGGCGGCTGGTTGCCACCAGGGCGCTGCCGATCTGCGGCTCGCCCCTGGCGGCGGCGCGCGCGGGCAGGTCCTCGCTATCGTGGGCGATCAGCTGCGGGTAGCCGTCGGCGCTCGCGCTTGTCGCGGTCAGCGCCAGGGCCTGTCCGTCGTCGTCGCCGCTGTAGATGCCGGCGCTCTCCACGTTCAGGATCGGCAGGGCCTCGCTGAGCACGGCGCTGAGCAGCGTGCGGACATCGAGCACGCCAACCGACTCGAGGGTGCTGGCGATCAGGGCGCGCAGCTGGCCGATGACCGCGATCTCTGCCTCGCGCCGCCGGGTGGCGAGGAGCAGGGCGAGCTGCGCAGTCAGCGCGATGGCAATGTTCGGGTCGAGCGCCGCAGCACTGTCGCCGCCAAGGTACAGGCACCCGATCTCATCGCCGTCGGCGCGGATGCTCAGGCGCGCCGACGCACGGTCGCCGCTGTGCCTCCCCCACGTCGCCGACCCGAGTATGGCGCCATGCTCGATGATCTCGATTCGGCCGTCGGGCATCGGGAGGTGCCGGGCAAGCAGATCCGCCAGCTCACCGGCGCAGGTGGATGGGTCAGTGCTGACCATTCCCTGCTGGCCCCAGGCAGCCAGCTGAGCCAGCAGCTCCCAGCCATAGGTCGGTGTTGAGGCGATCAGAGAGTCCATGGTGTCAGGGTTGCTCCTCACAGGATCCGCCGGGCCACGGTAGGCGGCGAGTCTGCCAACAAGCGTCACACCTCAATCGGCGCGTCCTGTCTGCGTCTCGAGCAGGTTTCCTCAGAATAAACGCGGCGCCTAGTGGATTCCGCTTCCTCTGCGGCTGCCAACGGTTACTCGGGGGGCAAGGGGCGAGAGGGTCAGGCAGGGCAAATCTCTCCCCTCAGCTCAAGCCGGGCCGCCTGCGGCGGCACGAATACAACTAAAGGGGAGCGCGGCGCATACGGCGACCACAGCTCCCCAGGTTATGGCAGCGGGCTGCCAGATCGGCGGGCACCGCTCCCCTGACCTAGCGTGCGCGCCCGTAGGTGACCCAGCTTCTGCGGCCCTGCTCGCGGGCCTCCTGAAGGGCCCGCTGGCGGGTCTCCTCCGCCGTCTCGCTCAGCTCGCGGATGTCGTAGAACGGCCCGTCCTGGCTGGTGAGCACCCCGATCGAGATCGACATCAGGGGGGCCTGGCGCGTGCCGCCGCTCTCGTCGGGCACCTCGATGAAGCCCTGCTTGCGGTGCTTATAGTTGTAGTGGAGCCCGATCTCCTCGTCGAAGCGGGCGATCAGCCGCTCAGCGATCGACCTCAGCCGCTCGGGCGTCGAGGTGACCACAAAGTCGGGGCCGACGATCATCTGGCCGATAAAGTCCTCGTTGTTGCCGAGGTCGTTGAGCACCTCGTTCAGCAGGAGCGCGCTGAACTTCAGCACGTCTTCGCCGACCACCGACCCATACGACTGCGTGAACGTCTCGAAGCCGTTGATATGCAGGAGCGCCATCCCCCAGCCCTGAGTCGTGAGCAGCAGGCGCAGCTGGTCGCTGATCAGATCGGCGGTGGGCAGGTTCGTCACCGGGTGGAGCTGGTTCTTGCGCCGAGCCTCCTCCAGCTGGTTCTTGACGATCGTGTGCACCTCTTCGATATCGAAGGGCTTGACGATATAGTACTGGGCCTGCACCTCGCCGAGGCCGATCAGCCGGTCGCGGCGCTCGCCGCGGGCGGTCAGGAAGATGATCGGGATGTGTCGGGTGCGCGGGCTGGCCCGCAGGGCCTTCCCAATATCGTAGCCCTCCATGTCGGGGAGGTTCACATCCAGCAGCGCGAGGTTTGGCGGCGTCTTGCTACAGATATCGAGGGCGATCTGGCCGCGCATCGCGGTAAATACCTCGTAGCCCTGGGATGTGAAGTAGATTTTGAGCAGACTTGAGATGTCGGGCTGGTCTTCGACGACCAGGATGCGCTCTTTACTCACCGCCTATCCTCCTCGCGTTGCAGAAACGCCGACGGCTGAATGATCGTGGAGAACCGACCGGGCGATCGCGCCGCTATCACCATTGCTGGCGGCTGAGCTGCGCCCGTTGTCTGTTGGCGCTCCCACGTGATATTGCCCTGGTAGCACGCCGTTGTTGGAGGTGGGGTGGATCGCGGCGGGCGGCTCTTCTGGCGCTCTGGCGTCTGGCGCCGGGTCGATATACACATTGGGCCAATGGTAGACGATCCGCCGCGGATCGCCCGTCTCCAGATCGATATCATTTACATCGTGGCCGGGCACTGTCTTGCGGATCAAGCTCTTATCGTTGTCAAAGATTATAACAGCATTTGACTCAATCATGCGCCCCGGGTAGACGACGAAGCCGCTGCCGATCTTACAGTTGTGGCCGACCGCCGAGCCGAGCACCGGTAGGTTGATCTCGACGAGCTTGCCCTGGTGGATGATCTTAATTGGCTCGCCCTGGAGGTTGAAGTCGGTGAACACATTGTTGGCCCCGATGAAGGTGTTGCGGCCCACCAGACACAGCTGAAGCGTGCTGTTCTGGGCCACCATGCCATTCTCCATCAGGGCGGTCATAAATAGGCCGGCGTTGAACGGCAGGAAGCAGCGGTCGCTCACCACGCTGAGCATGATCTGCGATCCCTGCATCACATTGACATTGTTGCCGATGATACTGTTGGCGATCACCACCCCCGGCCCGATATAGACATCATCGCCGATCGTGGTCGGCCCGTGGATGATCGCGGTCGGGTCGATCGAGCAGCGCTTGCCAACCTTCACTAGGCTGCGCGACGACAGGAAGTGGTTGCGCCACGGCTCCTCCAGCGGATTGATCTTCTCCCAGAACGCCCGCAGCGAGAAGGCGATCTTGTCTGGGAAGAGATCCCAGTCCTCCTTGTCCCAGTGGAGGATATTTAGCAGCCGCGACTTCCCCATGCGCGTGTCCTGCTCGGCGGCGGTCGAGAAGACCCCCATGATCACATTGGCCATCAGCACGTGCAGCCAGCTCTCGACCGAGAGGAAGGCCCGAATGGGGATCTGGTAGGTCAGCTCGCCCTTATTGACGGCCATGTAGCTGGGGACGTGGTAGTAGCCCATCTCCCGGCTGATCGTATCGACCAGGATCGGGACGGGCTCGCCGCGGACTCCCGCAGGGTAGTAGTAGATGTCGGCGACGTGAACCGCGCCGCGCTGCTCCTGGCCGCCGTCGATGTAGGTGACATTATCGCGGCGGGTGATGCCGGCGCAGAGCTGGAGGGCGTGCCGCTCAATGCTGGGGTCGCCCCGAACCCCGCGGGCCTCGTCGGTGGCGCGGAAGGCGATCTGGCAGGGTCGGCCGGCGGCCTTTGCCTGGGCCATAAATGTATCGATCAGCGCGGCATTGAAGAAGAGATTATCGCGGTAAACGATAAGCTCTTCATCACTTTGCTCAATATGTTCGGCGAGCTGATCGCGCGTATCGACCTCTGTCGTAGCTGAATAGTATGATTTTAGCAGATCGCGCTGTGTAAGCCATAGGTACTTATTAAGAATTCGTAGGTCGCGAGCGGGTTCGGCGAATGGCTCGATAGCTGTATAGTCTCGAATGATGATCCGCCGCATTGCCGACCCCTTTCTGTGCGTCACATAGTAGACGATCTGCGCGCGATCCCTTGTCGGTCTATGCTGCTACTATATACTGTAGATATGCGCACTCACAAGCATGATAGATTACATTCAGATTACACGGGGAATTGGTGGGGGTTTGGGGGGGCCTACGTCGATTTTATTGTACACCCTGCCATTCGCTGAGTCAACGAATGCCGTGGGGCGGGGGCTACATTAAGGTCTTTGGGGATACGCCGTAACCGTCGGTAAACGGTGCTCTATCGTACGAGGAGTACGGTGAAGAGCGGCTAAAGGCGGGACTATAGTCATATTGAAATGCGTCTTAACAGAATTTACACTTTTAATGACGGTCAGTCTGCGTGTGTAGACAAACTTCTTGTGTTATCATCAATACATGGTATGTTTGACCGTCGGCTCCATGCGACCGTGCCGCCGCTGGCGATGAGCATCGATTTTCACCTGCGCTAGGCGTATGCCATGCGCGCTCTGCAGGAGGACACTCAGCCGGTCGATCTCCCCCCTCGACGGGCTGAACGCCTCGCACTCCGCTCCGTCCCCCCCCCCGGAGCGGGGAACTCTTTTTTAGAGGACATGTGTCCAGCATGCACATGCCGCACTGGTTCTGCTGCGGCGCGGCTACGCCGCGCCGCAGCAGAACCAGTCTCTATTTGTGGGAGAGCGAAGCCCTCCCACAGCCTCACCGTGTGTGGTGTTGTGGCTGGCAACACTTTTTTAGGGAACAGGGGCGAGGCGAGCATATGCTCACCTCGCCCCTGTTCTTTACAATGCGGGGTAGTCGGCGAGGCCGGCGCTGACTGCGGACAGGGCCTCGGCGCTGATCGGCGCGCGCAGGGCGGCGAGGGCGGCGCGCAGGTTGGCCGACTGGCCGGGCGTGGGCGGCTGCGGGGTCAGGATAAGCATGGCCTGGACGATGGCGGCATAGGGGCGTGAGAGATCGGCGGGGCTGATCGGCGCGCCCATCGTCTGCAGGTCGGACTCGATCTGTCGGCGCGCGCCCGGCCAGTCCACCACGCCCGGCAGCTCAGCGGTGAGGGCGAGCAGCCGCAGGCAGCGCTCGATGGTGGCGCGCCGCAGCTCGGCCACCGGCGGCTCGGGCTGCGGCGGCGTCGGCGCCTCGGTGGGCGGCTCCCTGGCGGGGGCGGGCGTCGGGCCGCCCTCGACCATACCGATCAGCCGGTCGAGCCCGGCGCTCAGCAGCACCTCGATCTCGCGGGCGTAGCTCAGCCACGCCCCCACCTGCATGCGGAATGGGTCGGGGATGTCGCGCTGGCGGCCTGCCAGGGCCCCCAGGCCGATGACCGTGGCCTGGGGGTAGCGGTCGCTGAGCACGCGGGCCACGCCGCTGTCGATCGCCAGGAGCACCCGCGCGCCTGCGGCCAGATCGTCGCTGAGCGAGCGGGCCTGGTGCTGGCTGATATCGAGGTTGAGTAGCGTGATCGCGTCGCGGGCCTCAACCTCGGCCGGGTCTTCGTCGTGGCCGACCACGCCGGCCGAGGCGACGGCCCAGCCGATGCTGCGGCGGTTCAGCAGCCGGCGCAGCAGGGCGGCGGCCATCGGCGCGCGGCCGGTGTCGGCCGCCCCGATAATTAAGATCAGGATCTGCTCGGTGCTCATCGCTCGATCATAGCATGATCGGACCCGCCGCGCCGGTTGTCTCCGCCTCGGTCGCAGAAACGCCCGTGGGGTTGCACTATCTGTGCCGCTGGGGAGCTGAATTTGACCTAAGTTTAATAATATGCTACCCTCGTGCTACCGTTGACCTAGATTGTCGCGGTGTCGATCCAGGCTGATCGACCCCATTTACCCCAGACCTGTGGTGAAATGTCAAGAGGCAATTTGTGACCACATTGGCTGGCCGGCG
>JBAXES010000268.1:0-6010 GCA_037140315.1 Chloroflexales bacterium | reverse complement strand
CACCTACATGCGCCGCTCGCTGCTGCCCTCGCTGGGCGAGGCGCTGGCGAGCAACCTGCGCGAGCGCGAGCGGGTGGCCGTCTTCGAGGTGGGCCGGGCCTACCTGAACCCCGAGCGTCTGGGCGAGGGCGGGCGCTGGCTGCCCGACGAGCCGCGCCGCCTGGCTGTCGCCCTGGCCGGCCCGCGCGAGGCGGAGGGCTGGGCGGCCACGCAGCGCGAGCCGATGGGCTTCTACGATATCAAGGGCGTGGTCGAGATCCTGATCGACCGGCTCGGCCTGAGCGCGAAGGTGAGCTACGCGCCGCTCTCTGACGATGAGCGCTTCCACCCCGGCCGCGCGGCGGCGCTGCTGCTGGAGACGGGCGAGGACGCCAGCCCGCCCGAGGGCGGCGCGGGCAAGAAGGGCAAGGTAGCGATCCTCAGCCGGCGGGTGGGCGTGCTGGGCGAGCTGCACCCGGCGGTGCGCGAGCGCCTGGAGCTGAGCGTGCCCCGCGCCGCTATGGCCGAGATCGACCTGGACGCCCTCTTCGCGGCGAGCGACCAGGCCAACTTTAGCCCGATCTCGCGCTTCCCGGCGATCATTCAGGACCTCTCGATCACCGTGCCGCTGGAGGTGCCCGCGACTCAGGTTGCGGCGCTCATCCGCCGGGGCGCCGGCGACCTGCTGGAGTCCCTGACGCTGTTCGATGTCTACAGCGGGCCGCAGGTGGGCGATGGCAGGCGCAGCCTGACCTACCACCTGGCCTTCCGCGCCGCCGACCGCACCCTCACCGACGAGGCTCTGACGAAGCTGCGTAAGAAGATCATCGGCGGGCTGGAGCGCGAGATCGGCGCGACAATCCGCGCGTAAATGATCAGATATAATGGAAATCGCCAGCGAAGCTGGCGATTTCCATTATATCTGTATGCTTTTAGGAGGAGATAGGCATGAGCAAGGTTCATAACTTTAACGCCGGCCCAGCCGTGCTACCGCAGGCGGTGCTGGAGCAGGCCCAGGCCGAGCTGCTCGACTACCAGGGCCGGGGGATGTCGATCCTGGAGATGAGCCACCGCTCGAAGGAGTTCGAGGCGGTGAACGCGCAGGCCGAGGCGCGCATAAAGGCGCTGCTCGGGCTCGGCGATGGCTACCGCGCCCTCTTCCTCCAGGGCGGCGCGAGCTACCAGTTCGCCATGATCCCGCTGAACTTTCTGCCCGCCGGCGCTGTGGCCGACTACCTCGTCACCGGGGCATGGGGCGAGAAGGCCGTCGAGGAGGCTGGGCGGATCGGCGCGGCCCGCGTGGCCGCCAGCACGGCCGAGGGCGGATTCCGCCGCACCCCTGGCGCGTCCGAGATCCAGCTGAGCCCCAGCCCGGCCTATGTCCACCTCACCACGAACGAGACGATCCAGGGCGTGCAGTGGGCCAGCCTGCCCGACCTCGGCGACGCCCCGCTGATCGCCGACATGAGCAGCGATATCATGTCGCGCCCCCTCGACGCCGGCCGCTTCGCTATGATCTACGCCGGCGCCCAGAAGAACATCGGCCCGGCCGGCGTCACCGCCGTGATCATCCGCGAGGATCTGATCGCCCAGGGGCGTAAGGATCTGCCGACGATCATGCGCTACGCCACCTTCGCCAAGAACAGCTCGCTCTACAACACCCCGCCGGCCTTCTCGGTCTACCTGCTGAACCTGGTGCTGGGCTGGATCGCCGACCAGGGCGGGCTGGAGGCGATGGAGGCGCGCAACCGGCGCAAGGCCGGCCTGGTCTACGCGGCGATCGACGGCAGCGGCGGCTTCTACCGGGGCCACGCCGCGCCCGAGGCTCGCTCGCTGATGAATGTGACCTTCCGGCTGCCCGATGAGGCTCTGGAGAAGCAGTTTGTGGTCGAGTCTCAGGCGGCTGGCATGGTCGGCCTGGGCGGGCATCGCTCGGTGGGCGGCATCCGCGCCTCGATCTACAACGCCCTTGAGGAGTCGTCATGCGCGGCCCTGGCCACGTTTATGGGCGAGTTCCTGCGGACGAAGGGATAAGGAACAGGGAACAGGGAACAGACCGCAGCGCATTCGTTGCCTATTCCCTGTTCCCTATTGCCTATGAAAGTCGTCATCCTCTCGAAGGCCCTGGTGGCCGGCGCCTACCAGCGCAAGCTGGAGGAGATCGCGCGTCTCGGCGTAGACCTGACCGCTCTGGTGCCGCCGAGCTGGCGCGAGCCGCGGGTGGGCGAGCAGCGCCTTGAGCGCCGCTTCACTGCGGGCTACCGCCTGGAGGCCCTGCCGATCGCCCTGAATGGCCGGCACCATCTGCACTTCTACCCGGCCCTCGGTCGGGCCCTGCGCCGCCTGCGCCCCGACGTGCTGCACGTGGACGAGGAGAGCTTCAATCTGGCCACCTTCCTAGCCATGCGCGCCGGGCTGGCCGTGGGCGCGCGCTGCTGCTTCTACAACTGGGCGAACATCGACCGGCGCTACCCGCCGCCCTTCAGCCTCTTCGAGCGCCACAGCTTCCGCCACGCCGCCCACGCCATCGCCGGCAACCAGGAGGCCGCCGCGATCATCCGTGGCCACGGCTACCGCGGGCCGGTCACGGTGATCCCGCAGTTTGGCGTGGACCCCGACATGTTCGCACCGGCACCTGACATTCAACATTCAACATTCAACATTCAACATTTCACCGTCGGCTACCTCGGGCGGCTGGTGCCTGAGAAGGGCGTGCTCGACCTGGTCGCGGCCCTGTCCGGCCTGCCCGATCACATCCGGCTGCGCCTGATCGGCGACGGCGTGCTGCGCCCGCAGATCGCGGCCCGCGCCGCCGACCTCGGGGTGGGGGCCCGCGTCGATCTGCGCCCCGCGGTCGGCAGCACCGCGGTGCCGGCCGCCCTGGCCGGGCTCGACCTGCTGGTCCTGCCCTCGCGCACCACCGCCAGCTGGAAGGAGCAGTTCGGGCGCGTGCTGATCGAGGCGATGAGCTGCGGCGTGCCGGTGCTCGGATCCAGCTCAGGCGAGATCCCCCACGTGATCGGCGACGCCGGCCTGACCTTCCCCGAGGGCGATGTGGGTGCCCTGCGCCGGATGATCGCCCGGGTCGTCGCCGACGAGGCCCTGCGCGCCGACCTCGCCAGCCGCGGGCGCGCCCGTATCCTCGCCGAGTTCACCCAGGCCGCTGTCGCCCGCCGCCACATAGAGGTCTACGCCGCGATGCTCGGGCGCGACATAACGGATGGCTGATATTTTCTCCACAGGTTATACACAGATCTGGATAACATAATATATAGTGGGAGGGGATGCCGTAGAATGGCATCCCCTCCCGCTCATTTAGGCCCACACAGGGCTATCACTACATATTCTAGTATGCCCTGGCGAAGATCACCTGCTGGGTTGTCTCTTTGCCCGTATAAACGCAGACCCCGGCGGTGCCGGGCTGGTCGAGGGGGATGCAGCGGATAGTGGCCCGCGTCTCATCCTGGATGCGCTTCTCGTCCTCGGTCGTGCCGGCCCAGTAGGCGCGGGCGAATCCGCGCTCGATTTGGGCCTTGAGCTCGTCGTAGCTGGCCACATCGGCGGTGCGATCCTCGCGGAACGTGAGCGCGCGGGCGAAGAGCCCCTGCTGGATCTCCTCAAGCAGGGCCAGGATGCGCGCGGTCAGGCCCTCCTGGGGCACGAAGCTCTTGCCCTCGCGGCCGGGCACATCGCGGCGGGCGATCGCCACGCTGCCCTTCTCCACATCCTTTGGGCCGACCTCGATCCGCACCGGGACGCCCTTCAGCTCCCACTCGTTGTACTTGAAGCCGGGCGACAGGTTGTCGCGGTCGTCGACCTTAAAGCGCAGGGTGCCCTTCCAGCCGGCGGTGAGCTTGGCAACGGTGGCCATGACCTTCTCGCGCTCGGCGTCGTTCTTGTAGATCGGCACCACCACCACCTGGGTGGGCGCCAGGCGCGGCGGCAGCACCAGGCCCTCGTCGTCCGAGTGGGTCATGATCAGCGCCCCGATCAGGCGCGTGCTCACGCCCCAGCTGGTCGTCCAGACGTGCTGGACGGTGTTATTCTGGTCGGTGAAGGTGATGTCGAAGGCCTTGGCGAAGTTCTGGCCGAGGTTGTGCGAGGTGCCGGACTGGAGGGCGCGTCCGTCCTGCATCATGGCCTCGATGCAGTAGGAGCGCAGTGCGCCGGGGAACTTCTCCTTCTCGGTCTTCAGCCCGCGGATCACCGGCACGGCCATCACCTGCTCGGCGAAGTCCGCATAAACGTCATACAGAATTTTGAGCGTTTCCGCTTCTGCATCGGCTTCCGTAGCGTGCGCTGTATGGCCTTCTTGCCACCAAAACTCGGAGGTACGCAGGAATGGTCGGGTGCGCATCTCCCAGCGCATCACGTTGCACCACTGGTTATAGAGCAGGGGCAGGTCGCGATAGGAGCGGATCCACTTGCTATAGAAGTGACCGATGATCGTCTCGCTGGTGGGGCGAATCACATAGGGTTCGGTCAGCTCTTCGCCTCCGGCGCGGGTGACCTCGGCGACCTCGGGGGCGAAGCCCTCGACGTGATCGGCCTCCTTCATAATGAAGCTCTTGGGGATGAGCAGGGGGAACTGCACATTGCTGTGCCCGGTCTCCTTGATCCGGTCGTCCAGCCCGCGCTGCATGAGTTCCCAGACCGCCCAGCCGTTCGCTTTGACAACAATACAGCCGCGCACCACCTCGGCCACCTCGGCCAGGTCGGCCTCGCGGACAATATCGAGGTACCACTGGTTATAGTCCTTCGCCCTGGTGGTGATCACTTCCTTCGGCATGGTTGCTCCTGGGACAATTGTAGATTGCAGATCAAGACCGGCGCCTGTGGCGCCCGCTCTGGGTATTATACCCGTATCTGTGAGCACCCCTACCCGAGCTCTTTTCGCATCAGCTCGGTGGGGAAGGTGATCCGGTCGAGGATGGGGGGCGTGCGGGAGACGGGCCGGTAGCCGAGGCGGGCATAGAGGTGGCGGGCGGTGTCGTTGCCGACGACGACGCGCAGCAGGGCGGCGCGGATCCCGCGGCGGCGGGCCTCGTCCTCGATTTGGGTCATCATCGCCGCGCCGACGCCGCGCCCGCGGGCGGCGGCGTCCACCACGACGCTGTAGATGTAGCACTCGCCGGGGCCGAGGTTGACGTCGGGGATCAGCGAGGCGCGCAGGCCGCTGAGGATGAGCCGCAGGGTGTCGCCGATGCCGATGGCGGCGACGGCGGCGCGGAGGGTGCCTGGCGGCAGCAGATCCTCAGCGGGCCGGGCGGGCGTGCGGAGGCCGGCGCTGCCCAGGATCTGCCCGCTGGCGGATGCCACATAGCGTCTGTCGCTGCCGCGTGCGAGCTCGTAGGCGATGATGTGCTGGAACAGCCGTACCTGGCCTGCGGTCGGCCCGCGCAGCACGCCGGGCGCCTCGGCCCGGTAGAGCTGCACGAGCAGGTCGGCGAGATCCCCGGCGTCGTCTGGGGCTGCCGGTCGGAGGTTGATCGTGTTGGCCGTCATCGCTTGTCTCGCGTAAAGGCGCGGGCCTGGGGCGTGGCGGGCCCCGCTCGTGATCATTATGGTTGGTCGAACGAGCCAGATTCGCTGGCTCGTTCGACCAACCATATGCAGGGTTTCCGTGCGGCAGCCTTTTGCGCGTCAGTGTTTGTAGGTCGCCAGGACGGCGCCGGACTCCACGGTGGCGCCCTCCTGGAAGAGCACATCGGCGAGGGTGCCGGCGTGGGGCGCAGTGATCTCGTTCTCCATCTTCATGGCCTCGATGATGAAGAGCACCTGCCCGGCCTCGACGGCCTGGCCGGCGGTGGCGCGCACTGCGGCCAGCCGCCCCTGGATCGGGCTTGTCACGCCGTCCACCTTGGCGGCCACGTGGGCGGCGCGCTTGCCGGGGGCGCGGCTCGGCCCGGCGACGGCGGCCGGCTGCCCCCCGTCTGAGGGCAGGTTGCCGAAGAGCTTGACTCCGAAGCGCTTGCCGTTCACCTCGACGGTGATGCTGCGCGGCTCGACGGCCTCCTCGGCGGGGGCGGGG
>JBAXES010000267.1:0-6033 GCA_037140315.1 Chloroflexales bacterium | reverse complement strand
GCTGATCGGCGCGCGGCAGGTGCCGCCGCGCGCCGATCAGCACATCGCGCCAGTCGGCGGCGTGGACCAGCCGGGTGTAGGTGTTCACCCCCAGGAAGTCGATCTTCCGGCTGATGATCTCCATGTCGCCGGGGCGTATCGGCGGGCGCATCAGGCGTCGCCCGAAGTGCTGAAGCATATCCTCGGGGTAGCGCCCGCGAAACAGCGGCTCTAAGAACAGGCGGTTCATCCCCCCATCGACGCGCCGGGCCGCCCGCACGTCGGCGGGGCGCGGCGTGGCCGGGTGGTGCGGCCAGATCATCAGCACGATGCCGATTTGCGCCGATGACAGGCCCGCCGCGCGGAAGGCCTCCACCGCCAGGCCGTGCGAGAGCAGCAGGTGGTGGCCGACCGGCAGGATCGCCCAGGGGTTGCGCCGGCCGGGGGCGTTCTCGCCCTTGCCGTAGCCGTAGAAGGCCTGGACGAACGGCTCGTTGTGGGTGACCCACAGCGGCACCTCGTCGCCCAGGGCGTGGAACAGAAAGCTGGCGTACTCGGCGAAGCGCAGCGCGGTGTCGCGGCGCGCCCATCCGCCGCGGTCCTCCAGGGCCTGCGGCAGGTCCCAGTGGTACAGCGTCGCCGCCGGGGTGATGCCGTGGCCGCGCAGGGCATCGATCAGCCGGCGGTAGAAGTCGAGCCCGGCCTGGTTTGGCCGCCCGCCGCCGCTCGGGAAGATGCGCGGCCAGGCGATGCTGAAGCGGTATGCGCCCAGCCCCATGGCCGCCATATGGCCGACATCCTCCGCGTAGCGGTGGTAGTGGTCGCAGGCCACATCGCCGGTGTCGCCGCCGGCGATCGCCCCCGGCCGGCGCACAAAGCGATCCCAGATGCTCTCGCCCTTGCCGTCCTCGTCCCAGCCGCCCTCGATCTGGTAGGCGGCCGTGGCCGCGCCCCAGAGAAAGCCGGGCGGGAAGCGTAGATCGTGGCTCATGGATCTCCCCGGTGTATGCGGGTGCCGCAGGCATTATAGCTGAAGGCTGCCTGAACCCCCCCGCCGCAAACAAAAAGGGGGTGCGCGCGGGCGGAGCCGCGCACACCCCCTTTTTGTCCTGCTACCTGAGCGACGCGCTCAGCCCGTTGATCAGCTGCTGCCTCTCGGCGTCGGTCAGCTTGGCATCGGGGTGCATGAGAAGGAAGTCGCCCGTCGGCATCTTGCCGCTGCGGATCGCCCGGGTGACCTCATTGACCTCGACGCCGCGCACGCCCCACTCCGAGAAGTTCAGCTTCCGGCGGCCCTCGATGACGTGGCGGGTCACCAGCCAGGAGACCGGCGCGACCTGGCTGTACCAGGGCCAGGTCGTCTCATCGCTGTGGCAGTCGTAGCAGGCGCGCACCGCGAGCGCGCGCGTCTGCGGGCTGTCCCACGCTGGCTCGGCGATCGGGTCCGGGTTCTTCTGCCACCCGGCCATCGAGATGATCGGGAAGGAGATGATCTGGACAAGGGCGAACAGGGCGATGATGGCGATGGCGAGGTTGCGGGGGCGGAGGAGCGTGCGGAGGAGCGATGGGCTGGCGGGGACGGTGCGTCCGCTGCGCGGCGGGTTTGTCGATGTGCTCACGGAAAAAGTTCTCCTGGCGTTCGTGTGGCGCGAGATGGTAGTGTGCCAATCTGACTATACATGGCGCGTTCCTATGATAACCGAAAAATCCTAGAGCGCTAGAAGATCCCCTCTGGGCTGAGCAGCTCTGCCCTACGCCGCCGCGACCGGCAGCGTGAAGAAGAAGGTGCTGCCCTCGCCGGGGATGCTCTCGACGCCGATCGTGCCGCCGTGGGCCTCGACCACCAGCTTGCAGAAGGTGAGCCCGAGGCCACTGCCGCTGCTGCGCCGGTTGCCGGCCTGGCCAAACTTCGTGAAGATCTTATCGAGGTCGTGGGGCTTAATACCCACGCCAAAGTCGCGCACCGCGACCCGCACGAACCCTGCGCTCTCGGCGTCCTCGGTGCGCAGCAGCACCTGCCCGCCCTTGCGGCTGAACTTCAGGGCGTTGTCCAGCAGGTTCTGGAGCACGCGCAGAATGATGTCGCGGTCGGCGACGACGTGCCGATTCTGTGCGGCGGCCTCGTGCCTGATCGTGACGTTATGCTGGTGGGCGATGATCGTCATGCGGGAGATCGCGCGATCCGCCAGGGAGGTCAGCTCGATGGGCGCGCAGTCCAGGGGCATCTGCCCGCTCTCCAGGCGGCTGATATCGAGGAGCAGGTTGACCATATCGAGCAGGTGCTGGGTGCTGGCATAGGCGATGCTCAGGATGTCGCGCTGGAGCTGAGAGGCCTCACCGGCGGTGCCGCGGAAGATCATATCGATCGAGGTGATCACGCTGGTCAGCGGGCTGCGCAGGTCGTGTACCATCATATTGGTCAGGTCCTGGCGCAGGCGCTCGGCCTCCTTGGCGGCGGTGATGTCATGCACCGTGAGCAGGATCGGCCAGCGGTGCGATGTGCGCGCGCGCGCTTGGTTGCTCTCGCCCTCGGGGATGGCCCGCAGCACGCTCCACTCCAGGGCGCGCTGTCCGGGGTGCGGTGAGTTCAGCTGTCCGCGCACGAAGCGCTCCTGCCCATCGGCCACGCGCGTGAGGCCGACGTAGAGCTGCTCAAGGTCGCCCGGGCTATAGGTGGCTTGCGCCTGCCAGCGCGCGAGCAGCTCGCTGATCGACGCCCCGTCGAGGTTGCCATCGACTGCGGTGATCGGCCACGCGGCGAGATCGACCAGCTCGTGGAAGGCGTCGTTTGCCACCGCGATGCAGCCGGCATCATCTACCAGGAGCATGCCCTCGCGGGTCGACGCCATAATCGAGGCCAGCTGGTCGCGTCCGAGGCGGACGGCGCTGAAGAGCTGGAGGCTCTCGACGGCGACGGCGGCCTGCCCGGCGAAGAGGCTCAGGCTCTCGATCTCTGAGGCGCTGGGCAGGCCCTCGGCATAGCCGATGCAGATGGCCCCGAGGATGTTGCGGGTGGCCCGCAGGGGGATGGCCACCACCGCCTCGCCGCTGGCCGCGCTGGGGCGCATCGTCTGCGGGCGGCGCAGTAGGATCGCCTCGCGGGCCAGCTGCTCGACGGCCATCTGCTCGGCGGGGTCGGCGCCGATCTGCGCGCCGAGGATCAGGCTGTCCAGGGAGCGCAGGGGCCGCCAGAGCAAGGCCATGCCCCAGCGCGCCTCGCTCTGGGCAACCATGCCGCCCACGGTCAGCTCGTAGATCTCCTGGGGCGAGCGCAGGCTGGTGTTGAGGGCCATGCCCAGGCCGTTGAGCGCCGTCAGGCTGCTCAGGCTATGCTGGAGGTCGCTGTAGAGCTGGGCGTTCTCCAGGGCCACGGCGGCCTGGTTGGCGAAGATATCGAGGATCTGCACCTGCTCGGGGCCGGGCAGCATCCCGTCCTCCGGGTCGCTGACCGCGATCAGGCCGAGGAGTTCGCCGCGGCTGTTACGCAGCAGGCTGAACATGACATCGTGCGGGTGCCAGCCGCCGGGCTGGGCATGCGCCATATCGGGGATGTAGATGTGCTCTGGCCCGCCCCACAGGTCTATATACTCGCGGTGGCGCCGGTCGACCATATAGGTGGAGGGGCTGCGCCGGAACTCGGGGCGCAGCAGGGTGAGCAGGCGACCGAGGGGCGCGCGGGCGGCGCGCAGGCGCTCAAACGATCGGGCGGCGAGCCCAGCGGCCAGCATGTGCTGCAGGTAGGGCTCGGCGCTGTCGCCGTGCTGCACTAGGGCGATCACGGAGCTGCGAAAGCCGGCGCTCTCGGAGACCGACTGGACGATCGCGTAGAGCAGATCCTCGCGGTTGCGCTCGACCCGCAGGGTGTTTGAGGCGCGCAGGATGCGGCGGAGCCGGTCGTTGCTGCGGTCGAGCTCGTGCAGGCGGCGCGTGAGCGTCTGGTCGATCTGGGCGAAGTGGCTGGCGTTCTCCAGGGCGATCATGGCGTGGTCGGCGATCGCCTCAAGCATGGCGCTGTCCTCCTCGGTGAAGGGGGCGTCGTCGCGCCGGTTGAGGATCTCGATCACGCCCTTGACCCCGTCGATCCCGCGCAGGGGCACGGCGATCAGCGAGCGGGTGAGGAACCCGGTGCTGCCATCGAGGGTGCCGTAGAACCGGCCGTCGCTGTGGGCGTTGTTGACCACGGCGGGCAGCCCGGTGCTGGCGACATAGCCGGCCACGCCGACGCCCAAGGGCAGGCGCTGGCCGAGGAGCTGGTGGCCGGCCGGGCCGCCGGCGTAGCTGAAGACCAGCTCGCCGGTCTGCTGGTCGAGGATCAGCAGCGAGCCCTCCTCGGCGTTGAATAGCTCCTGGGCCTGCTCGATGATCAGCGACGGCACCCGCTGGGGGTCGAGGGTCGATGTGATCGCGCGGGTGATCCGGCTCAGGGCCTGCATCTGGCGGGCCTGCTGCTCGGCTGAGCGCAGCAGCCGGGCGTTGCGGATGGGCCGGGCCGCCTCCTCGGCGAGGATGAGGAACAGCTCGCGCTGGAGCGGCGCGAACTGTTCCTCGGGGGCGTCGCTGTAGCAGCTGATCGCGCCGTAGGCCCGCTCGCCGTCGTGCAGGGGGGCCCCCATCCAGGCGTGGATCTGCGAGATGTTCAGTACATAGAGCGGCGTGACCCCGCTGCGGGCGCACTCGCCGTGGTAGTCATCGGTGAAGATCGGCGTCTCCGTCTGCAGGATCGTGCCGATGAGGCCGGCGCGCTGCTCCCAGAAGTCCTGCCGGGCGACCCGCTGGCCGTTGTTAGACAGGTACTCCATCGAGATCCAGCTGCTCTGCTGGTAGCGCAAAGCCACCAGGAAGAACACCGGGCCGATGGTGCGCTGGACGATCTGGTTCAGCTGATCGAGCAGGGTGTCGAGGTCGAGCGTGTCGCGGGCCTGCGCTATCGCTGCGCGGAGCTGCTGGCGCATGGCCTCGGCGGCGTCGGGGTCTGGGCGCAGGGCGCGCCGGGTTGGCCCGACGACGGCGGCGAGCAGGCTGAGGGCCTGCTCCTGGTCGGGTGACCAGCGCCCGGGGATGACCCGCACCCAGCCTTCGAGCTGCGCCCCGCAGCGCATAGGGATGTAGCCGGGCAGTCCGATGCGGCCCATCACCGGCATGCCGGCGCGCAGCCGGGCCATGATGGCCGCCTCCCCTGGGCCGGCAGCGCCATCGTCGCTCGCCCATACGAACTCGTGGCGACTGTTGGGCAGGATGCTTGCCAGGGCCAGCGTCGCCCGCCGCTCGAGGTCGGGGTTATCGCTCGCCTGGGCGATCTCGGCAACCTGTAGCGGCCAGGATGCCAGCATGCTCTCCCCGTCTAATAGAGGCTGACTCATAGCCGGTGCGGCGCTGTAGCCAATATTGTCATCGTGTGGCATAGAGGTACGGCGGCTGCCGGGCAGGCAACGCTGTGATGATAACGGTAGATACTAGGGTCGTGCCATTTTACCCAGCTTTTACTTTCTATCCATACTACCAGAATGGCGGCCCTTTGACAATTTATTCATAGGCTCTCTACGGCGGGCATGGGGCCATGTCCGGGGCCATGATCCGGTTGACGCCCACTGGCCGGGCTGCTATAATCGGCGCCGTCTCACTATCCCACACCATAGTTGGAGGCTCGTTCGCAATGGGTTTCATCCTGGAGTATCTGACCACCTCTAGCCCTGCTGCTGGCTTCGGCACGCTTGCCTGGATCTTCTTCCTGCTCCAGCTCATCGGTGTGGGTGCGGGTGCCTATCTCGTCTACGCGCACACCGAGCGTAACCCGGCCCGGCACGCATTTA
Organism: Chloroflexales bacterium; assembly: GCA_037140315.1. Lineage (GTDB taxonomy): Bacteria > Chloroflexota > Chloroflexia > Chloroflexales > Chloroflexaceae > Oscillochloris. The sequence goes on along the minus strand of JBAXES010000267.1, from coordinate 244 downwards.
TGCGGCAGCTTGGGACATCCCTGCTGGTCCTGGGCGGCGCGGGCCTGCTCGCCGCCGTGCTGCGCCTCGCCGGCGTCCCGGTCATCAGCCAGCGTCTGTGGCTCTGGATCTTGCTGGTGGTCGATATCGTAGCGGCTGGCTACATCACCTATTATACGCGCAGCGTGCTCCCCGGGCTTGAGAAGGCCCAGGCCGGCAAGCGCCTCGCGCGCCCGGCGCAGGCCCGCAGCGCCACGGTCGAGGC
>JBAXES010000266.1:0-6033 GCA_037140315.1 Chloroflexales bacterium | reverse complement strand
CACCCTCACCGCCCCGGGCCGCCTACCCCCCGAACAGGTTCCCCAGGTTGATGCTCGGGCCGCTGCTGCTGCTGCTGCTGCTGCTGCTGCTCGGCAGGTACTGCGCGATCTTCTTGGCCAGGTTCATCGCCGGCATAGTCTGCAGCCAGACGCGCCCCGGCCCGCGCAGGGTGGCCAGGAAGAGGCCCTCGCCGCCGAAGAGGATGTTCTTAAAGCCGCGGATCATCTCCACGTCGAACTGCACCGTCGGCTCATACATCGCCACGTGGCCGGTGTCCACCTTGAGCATCTGGCCGGCCTCCAGCGTGTACTCGACGATCTCGCCGTCGAGCTCGACGAAGGCCAGCCCCGGCCCGGTGATCTTCTGCATGATGAAGCCCTCGCCGCCAAAGAAGCCCGCCCCCAGCTTGCGCCGGAAGTGGATGTCGAGCGTCACGCTGCGCTCGGCGCACATGAAGGCGTCCTTCTGGCAGATCATCTGCTGGCCCGCGCCCAGGTTGAGCGGGACGACCTTGCCGGGGAACTCGGCCGAGAAGCCGACGATGCCGGTGCCGCCCTGCGAGGTGAAGCTGACCATGAAGAGCGACTCGCCGGAGAACATGCGCTTGAAGGCGCCGCCCACGCCGCCCTCCATGTTCGTCTCCATAGCGATGTTGGCGCTCATCCAGCTCATGCCGCCGCGCTCGGAGAAGATCGTCTGCCCGGCGGGGATCTCGATCACGGCGGCCTGCATGGTGGTGCCGATGATCTTGTACTGCAGGCCGCTGGCGCCCTGCCCCGTGCCGACCACCGCCGGGTCGGGCAGGTCGATCCGCTCGCCGGGGCGGTTATCGTAGACGTCGGCCATCGACTGGGACGTGCCGCCGCTGCTCGGCGGGGGGGTGGGGGCGGGGGCGGCCACCGGGGTGCCGCAGGTGGTGCAGAATCGGGCGTTTGGCGCGAGCTCGGTGTCACATGTTGTGCATCGCATGGGGTGGTTCTCCTGTACTGTACGCGCGCGGGGAGCGCGACATCGGCCATCTCCATCGAATAGTACGTGCCGTGCGGCGGTTTTGTTTCTCCAACCTGGGGGTGATGAATCAAAAAGAGGTTGTAGGAGCGGGCTTGGCCCGCTCCTACAACCTCTCCCCTACGGCTGCCCGCCCTTGCTCAGGGTGGCCAGGAAGTCGATGTTCGTCTTCGTCTTGGCCATGCGGGTCAGCATCAGCTCGGTGCCCTCGTTGTCGCCGAGCATGCTCACCATGCGCCGCAGCGTCCAGACCTGGCGCAGCGCGTCGGGGCCGAGCAGCAGCTCCTCGCGGCGGGTGCTGCTGCGCTGGATGTCGAGGGCGGGGAAGATCCGCTTCTCGGCCAGCTTGCGGTCGAGGTGCAGCTCCATGTTGCCGGTGCCCTTAAACTCCTCGTAGATCACATCGTCCATGCGCGAGCCGGTGTCCACAAGGCAGGTGGCGATGATCGTGAGCGAGCCGCCGCCCTCGATATTGCGCGCGGCCCCGAAGAAGCGCTTGGGCGGGTAGAGCGCCACCGGGTCGATACCGCCAGAGAGCGTGCGCCCGCTGGGCGGCATGTCCAGGTTGTAGGCGCGGGCCAGCCGCGTGATCGAGTCCATCAGGATCACCACGTCCTGCCCGCCCTCGACGAGGCGCTTGGCCCGATCCAGGGTCATCTCGGCGACCTTGGTGTGGTCCTCGACCGGCTCGTCGAAGGTGGACGAGATCACATCCCCCTTGACGCTGCGCCGCATGTCGGTGACCTCCTCGGGCCGCTCGCCGATCAGCAGCACCATCAGGTGGATGTCCTGGTAGTTCGAGGTCAGGCCGTTGGCGATCGCCTTGAGCAGCATCGTCTTGCCGGCCTTGGGCGGCGAGACGATCAGGCCGCGCTGGCCGCGACCGATTGGCGCGATCAGATCGACAAGGCGGGTGTGGAGCAGGTTCGGCTCTGTCTCTAGCTTGAGCTGCTCGTTAGGGAAGATCGGCGTCAGCTGATCGAACGAGGGGCGCTTGCGCGCCGTCTCCGGGTCAACCCCGTTGATCATCTCGACGCGGAGCAGCGAGTAGAAGCGCTCGCTCTCCTTGGGGGGGCGGATCTGGCCCCAGATCCGGTCGCCGGTGCGTAGGCCGAAGCGGCGGATCTGCGACTGTGAGACGTAGACATCATCGGCTCCGGGCAGCATACGGTCGCCGCGAAGGAAGCCAAAGCCATCCGAGACAATATCGAGGATGCCGTCGCTAAAGGTGTTGCCCTGCTCCTCTGACTGTGCTTGGAGCAGCTTGAAGATTAGATCCTGCTTTTTGAGCCCGCTGAAGCCGGTAATATCAAGTTTGCGGGCCATCTCGCGCAGGTCGCTGAGAGTCTTTGACTCTAATTCTGCGACGTTCACGACGTGTGTCTCCTTAGCAGTCACGTGTCAGTGTGAGGGTGTGCGGATTTTGGTATGGGCGTACTACGGCGCGGAGGCCAGCCGTAGGCTTGCCATCGACCGGCACGCAACCTAAGGCCCAGTGCTGGGGCCAAAGATGCGAGCAGGCAAGACACGCCGTGCCGCTAGCGCTGCGTTAAGACTCACGAGCCTACGGACATGTGGTGTGGAAAATGTATGGGTGAAAGCCGGCGATCGGCCCCCACAAACGCCGCGCAGTGAGCTGCATGGCGTTGAAGCGACAGGTGCTATCTAAATCAGGGAACTGGAAGATTGGGGAGTGACGGTCAATGTGGCAGGCGCTACATCGACGCAACCCGAAGAGGATTGCAGAGATATACCCTGCTCCTGGCGGCAGTATAACATAAGTGTCAAGGATATGCAAATATGATCGATCATACCGATCATACTCTACAGCAGCAGCGCGCGCAGCGCCGCGACATCATCGGCGATAGCGAATGCGCCCGCGGCGGCCAGCTCCGCGCGGCTGCCGTAGCCATAGGCCACACCAATGGTGGGCAGATCATGCTGTCGCGCCCCGATCACATCGTGCTCGCGGTCACCCACCATGATCGCGCCGCTGCGGGCCTCGCCAGGCAGCTCACCGAGCACATAGGCGATCACGTCGGCCTTGCTCTCGCGGCTAGTGTCGAGCGTGGCCCCACCAATAACCGTAAAGTGGTCGGCGACGCCGAAGTGCTCCAGGATGCGCTGGGCGAAGATCTGCGGCTTGGAGGTGGCCAGGCAGACGCAGCTCCCGGCGGCGGACAGGTCGGCCAGCAGCTCGGGGATGCCCGGGTAGACCCGATTCTCGAAGATCCCGGTCGGCGCGTAGCGCTCGCGGTAGAGGGCCATGCCCCGCTCAACCAGGGCCCGATCACCGTCGAGGACGCTGGCAAGTGAGTCGCGCAGCGAGGGGCCGATCCAGGTGCGCAGCACCTCGTCGCCCAGCGGCGGGCGGCCCAGCCGCTCTAGCGCGTAGCGGATACAGCGGGCGATCCCCTCAAGCGGGTCGGTCAGGGTGCCGTCGAGGTCGAACAAAACCGTAGGGTAGCGCGTTGAGCTGCTCATAGCGCGTAGTATAGCGCAAAGCCGGCACGCCACGCGACTGCGTGCTATACTAATGACATCCCCCACAAATTATTCTAGGCGCCCCCGGCGCAGTGTCCCGCATACCGGCATATTCAGCTTGGACAAGGTTTCAGCGTACGTTACAGTTCAGGCAATTGCACTGCATCAGGATGCGGTATTTCTGTTCCCTGTTCCCTGTTCCCTGTTCCCTTGTCTTGCACAGAAAGGTAGCGCCGACCATGCTTAGCTCGATCAGCGATGTGCGTACGATGTTGAGCACCCAGCAATATATCGCCTCCGACGAGATCTGCACCTCGATCTTCCTGGCCGACCGGCTCGGCAAGCCGCTGCTCACCGAGGGCCCCGCCGGCGTGGGCAAGACCGAGCTGGCCAAGGCCTGGGCCAAGGCCAACGGCCGCGAGCTGATCCGCCTGCAGTGCTACGAGGGCCTGGACGAGACGAAGGCGCTCTACGAGTGGGAGTACGCCAAGCAGCTGCTCTACACCCAGCTCCTGCGCGATAAGCTCGGCCAGGTGCTTGGCGACTCCACCAGCCTGCGCGAGGCCGCCGACCGCCTCGCCGGTGAGGAGGAGGTCTTCTTCTCCGAGCGATTCCTGCTGCCCCGCCCACTGCTCAAGGCCCTGATGAGCGACAAGCCGGTGGTGCTGCTGATCGACGAGATCGACCGCGCCGACGCCGAGTTTGAGGCCTTTCTGCTCGAGATCCTCAGCGACTTTCAGGTGAGCGTCCCCGAGCTGGGCACGATCAAGGCCAAGCATATGCCCGCCGTCCTGCTCACCTCGAACAACACCCGCGAGCTGAGCGAGGCCCTCAAGCGCCGCTGTCTCTACATCCATATTGGCTACCCCGATCTGGAGGCCGAGCTGCGGGTGGTGCAGCTGAAGGTGCCGGGCCTGAGCGCGAAGCTGGCCCGCCAGGCTGTGGAGATGGTGCAGCGCCTGCGTGCCATGGACCTGAAGAAGCACCCCAGCGTTAGCGAGACCCTGGACTGGGCCAAGGCGCTGGTTGAGCTGAACGCTAAGCAGCTTGATAAGGCGACCCTCGACACGACCCTGAGCGTCTTGCTCAAGTATGAGAGCGACCTGCAGCGGGCCAAGCGCGCCCTCCAGGGCGGCGGCGACAAGCCCGAGCGCGGCGACAAGCCCGAGCGCGGCGACCGCCCGCGCGGCGGCGGCTACCGCAGTGGCGGCGAGTGGAATAACTAGGGAGAGTTTAAGAGAGGGTGAAACCCTCTCTTAAACTCTCCCCTCCAGGCAGCAAGGAGGGGCGCCCCGTGGATCGACGGATCACTGAGTTTATCGCCGGCCTGCGCGCCGCCGGGGTGCGCGTCAGCGTCGCCGAGAGCGCCGACGCCATGCGCGCGATCGAGCAGGCGGGCATCGCCGATAGAGACTTCTTCCGCATGGCGCTCCAGGCCACCCTGATCAAGGAGCAGGGCGACGCGGAGACCTTCCAGGAGCTGTTCCCGCTCTACTTTAGCAGCGACGCCCCACCGCCCATGCAGCCGGCCGGCGGCGGCCAGCTCTCTGAGGATGAGCAGCGCCAGCTTGCGCAGATGCTCGAGCAGATGCTGGCGAACATGACGCCCGAGCAGCTCGCCGAGCTCTTCCGCTCGATGATCACCGGCCAGCCGATGTCGAACCAGCAGATCCGCGAGCTGCTGGGCCAGCTGAACCCGCCGCACATGACCGGCCAGCGCTACCAGCAGTGGATGGCCCGCCAGGCCATGCGCGAGCTGCAGTTCAGCAAGCTCAACCAGCTGCTGCGCGAGCTGATCGAGAAGCTGCGTGAGGCCGGCATGAGCGACGCGGCCATCGCCGCAGTGATGCAGGCCGCCGCCGAGAACCAGCAGGCCCTCGCCGACCAGATCGGCCAGCAGGTCTCTCGGCAGATGGCTGAGATCGCCCAGGGCCAGGGCCAGCTCCCACCCCGCCGCCGCGGCGAGTCCGAGCTGCTCGACCAGCCCCTGGAGAATCTCGACGAGGGCGACTCCCACGCCATGCGCGCCGTGGTCAACCGCCTGGCCGCCCGCCTGCGCTCGCGCATGGCCCTGCGCCAGCGCCGCGGCAAGACCGGCACCCTCGACGCGAAGGCCACCATCCGCACCAACCAGCGCTTCGGCGGCGTGCCAGTCTACGTGCGCCACCGCACCCGCCATCTCAAGCCGAAGCTGCTCATCCTCTGCGACCGCAGCGCCTCCACGCAGAACGTGATGTCCTTCATGCTGCTGATGATCTATTCGCTGCACGACCAGGTCAGCCGCACGCGCTCCTTCGCCTTCATCGACCACCTGCACGACATGAGCATCTACTTCGCCGAGTCGCGTCCCGACCAGGCGATCGCCCAGGTGTTTCAGAACATCCGGCCCACCCGCAGCTACAGCACCGACCTGGGCACGAGCCTGGGCGAGTTCGCCCGCGACCACCTGGGCCTGGTGGACACCCGCACCACGGTGATCGTGCTCGGCGACGGGCGCAATAACGAGAACGACCCGAACCTGGCCGCCTTCGACGAGATCC
>JBAXES010000265.1:0-6036 GCA_037140315.1 Chloroflexales bacterium | reverse complement strand
CTGCTGCTGCGCTGGCTGATCAGCAGCCTGGCGATCTTCGCCGCCACCTGGCTGGTGCCCGGGATCGCGTTCAGCGGGCCGGGCTGGCAGATCGGCGTCGTGGCCCTGGTCTTCGGGCTGCTCAACGCCCTGCTGCGCCCGCTGATCTACCTGCTCACCTGCCCGCTGGTGCTGCTCACCCTGGGGCTCTTCGGCCTGGTGATCAACGCCGTCATGCTCGCCCTCACCTCGGCCATGGCCGACCAGCTCGGCATCCAGTTTCACGTCGACGGCTTCTGGCCGGCCCTCCTCGGCGGCCTGGTGATCTCGATCGTCACCACCGCGCTCAGCGCTCTCGCCGGGGATACTAACGTGCAGGTTGTGCGGGTGAAGTAATGGTGAATGGTGAATGGTGAATGGTGAATGGCCGGCATTCAACATTCAGCATTCAATATTCACCATTGCCTTCTGCTTGGCCTTCTCCTCGTCGAGGAGCACGCGGCGCAGCACCTTGCCCACCATCGTCTTGGGCAGCTCGGTGCGGAACTCGACCTCGCGGGGCACCTTGTAGGGTGCCAGGTGGATCTTGCAGAACTCGCGGATCTCATCCGCCGTGGGGCTCTCGTCGGCCTTGGGCACCACAAACGCCTTCACCGTATCGTCGCCGCGGGCCGCGTTTGGCACGCCGACCACCACCGCCTCCATCACCTTGGGGTGCATGAACAGCACCTCCTCGACATCGCGCGGGAGCACCTTGAAGCCGCTGGCGATGATCATATCTTTCTTGCGGTCGACGATAAAGAAGTAGCCGTCGGCGTCCGCCTTACAGATGTCGCCGGTGTGCAGCCAGCCGTCGGCGTCCACCGTGCCGGCCGTCTCCCCGGGCTGGTTCCAGTAGCCCTTCATCACCTGCGGGCCGCGCACGCAGAGCTCGCCCTGCTCGTCGCCGCCGAGCGGCAGCTCCGCGCCCGTCTCAAGGTCGATGATCTTCGCATCGGTGTCGGGGAATGGGATGCCGATGCTGCCCGACTTGCGCAAACCGTAGACCGGGTTCACCAAGGCCACCGGGCTGCACTCGGTCATGCCGAAGCCCTCGACCAGGCGCCCGCCGGTCAGCTCGCCGAAGCGCTCCTGCACCTCCATCGGCAGGGGCGCCGAGCCCGAGAGGCAGGCCTTGATGCTGCGCAGGTCGTACTCCGTCACCTTGGGGTGGTTGATGATGCCGATATACATCGCCGGGACGCCGGGGAAGAGCGTCGCCCGCTCCTTCTGCATGATCGTCATCACATTATCGATCGGGCGCGGGTTGGGCACGATGATGATCTCGGCGCCGAGGAAGATGCTGTAGAGCATGGCGACCGTCATCCCGTAGACGTGGAAGAAGGGGATGGCGGCCATCATCTTCTCGCCGCCGGGCTTGCTGTTCACCAGCCACGAGTCGATCTGCTGCGTGTTGGCCATCAGGTTGCGGTGGGTGAGCATCGCGGCCTTGGGCAGTCCGGTGGTGCCGCCGGTGTACTGGAACAGCGCCACATCGTCGGGGTCGATGCTCACGCGCGGCGGGGTGGGGCCGTACTTCTCCAGCAGGTGCCCGAAGAAGAAGATGTCCTGCTCGGGGTGGACATCGACCCACTCGGGCGTCTTCTTCTGCGCGCTCTTCACCAGGAGGCTTGAGGGGAAGGGCAGCGTGTCGAAGATGTGCGCGACGATCGTCCGCTTGATCTTCGTCTCGGGGCGGATCTCGCGCAGGCGCGGCCAGAACAGGTTCAGCAGGATGATCGTCTCGGCGCCGCTGTCATCAAGCTGGTGCTGGAGCTCGCGGCTGGTGTAGGTCGGGTTGGTGTTGACGACGACCGCGCCGAGGCGCATGGCGGCGAAGAAGGTGATGATGTAGTGTGGCGAGTTGGGCAGCATCACCGCGACGCGGTCGCCCTTGCGTACGCCGAGCTGATACAGGGCCGTGGCCATGCGGTCGACCTGCTCGTTCAGCTTGCGGTAGGTCATCCTGCCGCCAATGGTCAGGCGACCTCCGAGCATATAGCGCAGGACAAAGTTGGTCGCGGTGTTCTCGGGGAATTCGCGCGCAGCCTTCGCTAGCAGATCATTGAGGCTCAGGCTCTGATAGCTGACCGTCCGGGGCACGCCCTTCTCATAGAATGAGAACCAGGGCTTGTCCATCCTGGCACCTCCTTGTGCAGCTTCTTCGCTCTAAAAAGGTTTTGGAGAGGGCCGGCCCTCTCCAAAACGTCGCTTACACGTCGTCGCGCAGCCAGCCTCGCTCGCGAGCGATAAACTTGATCGTGGCGTCGTCGGGCGGGTAGAGCCCTGCCATCTGGTACGCGTAGGCTAGGAGCGCCGCGCCGCCGATCAGGCCGACCATGAGCCCGAATAGGAACGTGATCGCGCCGATGACCTGCTTCATAAAAACCTCCCAGGTTAGGACATGCGATGAAGGGCACGCTTGCCCCGTAATTGTACCATAGAGCACTGCGGCGCTGATGCTATAATTGGGAGCGGCGCGGAGTGGGCTTGTCCCTCTCCGCAAAAACCCTCTTCATTCAACACCACAGAAGGCACCCTATGGATCAGCGCGCGCGCGTCCGGCTCACGAGCATGGCGGCCTGCGCCGGCTGAGCGTCAAAGATGGGGCCGGGCGCCCTATCCGCGATCCTCAGCGCGCTGCGTCTGCCCACCAGCCCGAACCTGCTGATCGGGCTCGCTGTGAGCGATGACGCCGCCGTCTATAAAATTGACGAGTCCACTGCGCTCGTGCAGACGGTGGACTTCTTCCCGCCGATCGTGGACGACCCCTACACCTTCGGGGCTATCGCTGCGGCCAACGCCCTGAGCGATGTCTACGCCATGGGCGGCCGGCCGGTCACGGCCCTGTCGATCGCCGCCTTCCCCGATGACCTCGACCCGGCGATCATCGTGGCCATCCTCCAGGGCGGGGCCGACAAGCTGGCCGAGGCGGGCGCGGTGCTGGCCGGCGGCCACACCGTCACCGACCGCGAGCCGAAGTATGGGCTGAGCGTGACCGGGCTGGTGCACCCGGCCAAGATTACGCCGAAGGGCGGGGCGTTGCCGGGCGACCGGCTGCTGCTCACCAAGCCGATCGGCACCGGGCTCATCACCTCGGCCGCGAAGTGGGACAAGGCGGCCCCCGGCGATCTTGAGGCGGCCATCGCCAGCATGCTGCGCCTGAACCGCCGGGCCGCCGAGCTGGCCGCCCAGGGCGAGCTGCACGCCGCCACCGACATCACTGGCTTCGGCCTGCTGGGCCACGCCGCCGAGATCGCCCGCAGCAGCGGCGCGGGCATGCGTCTCCGCTGCGCCGCCCTGCCGTTGCTGCCGGGTGCCCTGGCCTACGCCCGCGCCGGGATCTTCCCCGGCGGCCTCGACCGCAACCGCCAGTTCCTGGAGGCCGGCGGCTACCTGCGCTACGCTGATGAGGTCGATGCGGCCTACCGCCTGCTGCTCCACGACCCGCAGACCTCGGGGGGCCTGCTGCTCGCCCTGCCGCCCGTCGCCGCCGCGGATCTTCTGCGGCGCTGTGCGGACTCCGGCCAGGCCTGCTGGGACATCGGCGAGGTCGTCTCAGGGGCGGGGATCGATGTGGCCGGGTAGGGGCGCATCACGATCCGCCCCTACCCGGGCGAGCGCCAGCCAGAGCAGGCCGACGCCGATCGTCCCGAACGAGACCAGCAGCGGCGACCCCAGGTTCGCCGTCAGGCGCCAGTAGCGCTGGAGGGCCACTGCGATCCCGCTCAGGATGAACAGCAGCCGCGCCTGTGAGTCGCGCCGCATGTGCGGGATGCCAGCCCCGTAGGCCAGGAGCAGCAGTGTGTAGTAGTGGTACCACACCAGCGGCAGGGCCAGCAGGATTGTCGCCAGGAGTAGGGCGTACTCCGTCGAGTCGATCTCCGTGGTGCGGCCTATCGGCCAGCGGCGCAGCAGCGCCCACCCCCCCGCAATGACCACGATCCCGCCGGCGGCGTAGCCCAGGGCTATCCCCAGGCCCGCGTTCGCCACTAGCGGCGCGAGCGTGACCTCCGCCGACGCCGCGCCGATCCGGATCGGCGCGACGGTCACTGGGCTGAAGAGCCGGCTGATCGCCGCCTCGACCGACTGGTTATTGGGTGTTGCGAAGCCGCCCGCGTAGCGCGGCAGCACGCCCGTGGCCCACGCTGCCATCTCCGCCACGCCGCCACCCCATGCCACCCCGGCCAGCGCCAGGAGCAGCGCCCCGCCGATGAAGCCGATCATCGCCGGCAGCCGTCGGTGCGCGATCAGCACCAGCAGCAGCGCCGCCGGGAAGAGCTTGATGCAGCTCGCCGTGGCGAGCAGCCCGCCGCCGCCGATCTCCCAGGCCGCCCCGCGTGACTCACGCCCGATCGCGAGGGCCCCCGCGCTGATCAGGAGCAGCATGAGGATATTCACCTGCCCGAGCTCAAGCGTGTGGTGGACCGCCGGGGTCAGCAGGGCGACCACAACCATCGGGCCGATCAGGCGGTTAGGTGCCTGGGCTAGGCGCGCGATACAGACCACCGCGAGGGCCAGCCACAGCAGGTTCAGCCCAAGCCACACCAGGCTGGCCTGGTATAGGGGGAGTCCGGCCAGCGGGCGCAGCAGTACGGCGAAGATCGGTGGGTAAAGGTAGGCGACCACGGGGATGCCGCCCTGGCCGGCGGCGAGATTGGCGGTCACCTGCGAGTCGTAGGGCGACTGGCCCGCCGCCACGGCCTGCGCCGCGAGGTAGTACGAGCTGAAGTCGAGCGGCGTTGGCGGCGGGATCAGATCCGTGACGGCAGCGGCAGCCCCCGCCAGCAGCAGCGCGCCCAGCACGAGCAGCAGCACCAGCTCTAGGGCTGACGCTTGTCGGACAGACTTCCATAATCGCGTCATGAGCTAAGCCCCTGAGGGGAGGCTCGGAGGGGCCGCAGGCCCCTCCGAGAAAGCGCTTTCTTGTGCCAGGCAGGCACAGGCTGCACTGATGGTGTTGTTGCCTACAACAGAGAAGCGGCTTTCTTTAGAGGTGCGCGAGCTGCCTGATCAGCTGGTCGAAGCTGGCGAAGGGCAGGGCCCCGCGCACCAGCTGGCCATTCACCAGGAAGTTTGGCGTCGAGTTCACGCCGAGCTGCCCGGCGGCGGCGGCCTCGTCCAGCACGGCACGCTCAGTGGCCGGGTCGTCCATGCAGTGCGTGAAGGCCGCCGTATCAACCCCGACTTTGCCGGCTAGCTCGATCAGGACAGCGTGGTCGCGCTTAGGCACCCCGCCCCACTCCACCCCGTGGGTTGAGAAGAGCGACTCGTACATGGGCCAGAACTTCCCCTGGCCGGCGGCGCAGCGGCTGGCCACGGCCCCGATCAGCGCCGATGGGTGGATCTGGGTGAGCGGGAAATCGCGGGCCACGATCCGCACCACCCCGGCGTCCACAAACTGCTTGATCAGCTGCGGCCGGGTCTCATTGAAGAACTGGAGGCAGAAGGGGCACTCGAAGTCGGTGAACTCGTAGATTGTCACCGGGGCGGCTGGGCTGCCCATGGCCCGTGGGTCATTCGTAGGGATGGCTAGCACATCCACCCTATTGCGCGGGGTGGGCTGCGGCTGGAGCTCGGCGGAGCCCTCGGAGGTGGGCAGGGGCGGCAGGGTCGGCCGGCCCTGGATTGCCACCGCCGTCTGCCGCTCGGCCAGGGCCGAGAGCGTTGGTGCGGGCGGGGCCGCCGCGCCGCAGCCGGCCAGGAGGAGCGCGGCGAGGGCGATCAGGGCGCGTAGGTGTCTCACGACGGTTCCATTCGTAACAGGGCGACGGGGTGACGCGCTGACATCATATCACCATGCCGCCCTGTCACATATCCGCCGTGGCCGCCAGGGTTGCTGCCGGCACCGCCCGCGCCGCCGCGCTCCGGGCGAAGCCCGGCACGTCCGCCTTGATCACCAGCGCCACGCAGGTCAGCATGCCCACCGCCTCAAGCGCGAAGACGCTGGCGTAGGCCAGGGGCACCGACCCGCTCAGCGACAGCACCAGATCGCGCAGCGCGCCCCCGAGGAAGATC
>JBAXES010000264.1:0-6059 GCA_037140315.1 Chloroflexales bacterium | reverse complement strand
ACCAGGTCGTCGATCTCGACGCCGGCCTTCTGCACGCTCTTGATCAGGTTCTGGATGGCCATCACCTCGCCGGTGACGATATGGGTCTCCACCTCTAGGCGGAAGCCGCTCATGCCGATCGGGTCGCGGATGCCCTCGTGGCCGTCCACCACGTAGGCCCTGGGGATGACGTGGATAATCTCGCGCTGGGTGGGGATGGCCACCGCCTGCGCCGACTCGACCGCGCGCGCGACATCGTTGCGGGTGATCTCGTGGTCGGGCCGCTGCACCGCCACCACCCCGCGGCTGTTGAGCGAGGAGATGTGTCGGCCGGCCACGCCCACGAACGCGGTGCCGATGCGGTACCCGCTCAGCCGCTCGGCCTTCTCGATGCTGGCGGCGATGGCGTTGACGGCGTCGTCAATGTTCACCACCACGCCCTTATCGAGGCCTTTGCTGGGCGTGAGGCCAACCCCAAGGATATTCAAGCTCCCCGTGTCGGATACCTGGGCCACGATCGTGCAGACCTTGGTGGTCCCGACATCGATGCCAACAATGGTGCGCTGCATAGGTTCTCTTCCGACGTGTACCTTCCGGCGGGGTGCGGCCTCCCTGGAAGGTAGATAGTTAGGGCTGGGGCTGGCTGGTGGCCGCAGGCCGCTGATTGTTCTGATAAAACGGGTTCGATGGGCGCAGGTCCAGGTAGGTGAACGGCGTCTGATCCTTCAGCAGCGCGCCAAGGATGGCGAGCTTGCGGTCGAGCTGTGCGCTCTGGCCGAAGATGATGGTCTGCCCGGCCGTCGAGCGCACATAGACGCCGAGGCCAAAGTCCCAGCCGATCTGGGCCGGAGTGAAGGCAAGCTCGCCTGGCAGGCGCAGGGCCAGGGCGCGGGTGAGGCTCAGGGCGTCAGTGTCGATCTGGTCGCCTGGCTTCAGCTCAGGGGTTGTTCGGTCGATGATCACAAGAACGTCGGGCTTGGCCGGCTCTTGCGCAGCGGCGAGCACCTGGCCGCGGCCATCGACGAGGTACTGTATGTTGCCCGCCTGCCAGCGCACCTCGGGCCGACGCTCGACCACCCGGATCACGGCCTGGTCGGGCAGGGTCAGCTGTACGTGGGCCGACTCGACATACGGATTCTGGCCTAAGCGCGCCTCGGTCGCTGCGGTGCCCACAAACCAGATCGACCGCCCGAGGAGGCCGGACGCGGCGATCACCTGATCGGCCTTCAGCGCGCCGGCCCCCTCGACCGTCACCCGCTGCACGCTATAGCTCTCGGCGGTGAGCACGTAGGCCAGGGCCGCCACGCTCGCCAGAAAGATCAGCAGGCTGGGCAGCCGGCCGCTGCGCAACCAGTCGATGGCGGCCCGGCGGATGTCGGGGCGCACCTGCGAGCCGCCGGTCGCCGTCCGGCCCTGGCGGGCGAGGCGGCGGGCGGCGATGCGCTGGCGAGTGTTCGGCGCGTTGTAGTCCATAGTTAAATGTTGAATGTTGAATTGGAAATTCAACATTCATAATTGCTTGCGCGAGAGCGCAAGCGTGATCAGCCGGTCGAGCAGATCGGGGTAGCTGAGCCCGCTGGCGGCCCACATCTTGGCGTACATGCTGATCGGCGTGAAGCCGGGCATCGTGTTTGCCTCGTTGATCCAGAGCTCGCCGCTGCCCTTATCGAGCAGGAAGTCGACGCGGGCCAGGCCGGTGCCGTCGATTGCCAGGAATGCCTGGATGGCCAGGGCGCGCACCCTCTCGGCCAGGGCGGCACCGACCGGGGCCGGGATGTGGATGGCCGACCCGCCGTCGATATACTTGGTGTTATAGTCGTACCACTCGCCGGAGGGCACGATCTCGCCGGGGACGCTGGCCTCGGGGGCCTCGTTGCCCAGGACGCTGATCTCGATCTCGCGGGCCGGGATGCCCTGCTCGATCACGATCCGCCGGTCGTAGCGGGCGGCATCGGCGATGGCCTGCTCTAGGCCGGCGCGATCTTTGGCCTTGCCCACGCCGACGCTGCTGCCCATATTGGCCGGCTTGACGAAGACCGGGTAGGGCAGGGCGTCCTCGACGGCGGCGTAGGTGCCCGCTGGGTCGCGCTGCCAGTCGGCCCGGCGCACCAGCACCCAGGGCAGCAGCGGCAGGCCGGCGGCGGCGAAGGCCGCCTTCATCAGGGCCTTGTCCATGCCGACGGCGCTGGCGGCCACCCCGCAGCCCACGTAGGCCACCCCGGCCAGCTCGAGCAGCCCCTGCACGGTGCCGTCCTCGCCCATCGGGCCGTGGAGCACCGGGAAGACCACATCGACGCCGGGCGGGAGCAGGCGGGCCACCGTGGGCAGGCCCGGGCCGGCGTGCGTCGCTGGGGCGGCGACCTCGTCCTCCGCCTCGTCTAGGCGCTCCTCGGGGTAGTGCGGCCCCGCCGTCGCGCTGGCCGGCAGGCGGGTCGGGTCGGCGGCGGCCAGCAGGGCCGGCATGGCCCCCGGCCCGGTCAGCCAGCGCCCGTCTTTGGTGATGCCAACCGGCAGCACGTGGTACTTCTCCGGGTCGAGGGTGGCCAGCACCGCCTGGGCCGAGACGAGGGAGACTTCGTGCTCGCCGCTCTGGCCGCCGAATAGCACCGCGATGGTCTTTTTCATATGATGCGCACCTCAAGCTCAAGATCGATGCCGAACTGACGCCGGACTGTCTCCTGGACGATTGCGATCAGGCTGAGGACATCGTCGCTCGACGCCCCGCCCAGGTTGACGATATAGTTGGCGTGGCGCTGGCTGATCTCAGCGTTGCCGACGCGCATGCCCTTGAGTCCGGCGCGCTCGATCAGCTGGCCGGAGCTGTGGCCGGGCGGGTTCGTAAACACGCTGCCGCACGATCTGCCCCATGGCGTCTTGCTCTTGCGCTCGGCGGCGATCCGCGCCATCGCGCTGGCCAGGGCCTCCGGGTCGCCCCGGCGAAGCCGCAGGCTCGCGGCGAGGATCAGCGGCGGCGTGCCGGAGGCGTGGGCGGCCCCGTCCTTCAGGGCGCTGCGCCGGTAGCTATAGCCCATCCGCTCGACGGGCCACTCCTCCACTTCGTCACCAATCAGCAGGCTGGCGCTCGCGAGCAGCCCGGCCACATCGCCGCCGTAGCAGCCGGCGTTCCCAACGACTGCGCCGCCGATGGTGCCCGGGATGCCCTCGGCCCACTCCATGCCTCCCCATCCTATCGTGGCCACCTGCCGGGCGACCCCGGCCACCGGCGCGCCGGCCTCAACCCGCAGGGTGGCGACGTCGCCCTGCGCGTCGATCCGCCAGCTCTGCGCGCGGTAGCGGGCGATCAGGCCGGAGAACCCGACGTCGCGCACGAGCAGGTTGGTGCCGCCGCCTACCCAGATCAGCCGCACGTCGGCCCCGCGCGCCCATGCGGCCAGGGAGCGGGCCTGGTCGGCGCTGTTGATCTCGGCGTAGTAGCGGGCCGGCCCGCCGATACGCCAGGATGTGTGCCGGGCCATCGGCTCAGCCTCGGTCAGGGGTATGGGGGGTGCGGTGTATTCCGTGGTCATCGTGATATGTTGTGCCTGGTAGGGGCGAAGCATTGGGCTTTGGCGCAAAGCGCCAAAGTCCAATGCTTCGCCTCTACATGTTTGTCAACCGATTCAACAATTCCATCCCCACCCGGCCCCCGTCGCCCGCGCCGAGGGCGATCGCCACATCGCCGGGCTGGGCCAGGCCGATCAGGGCGGCGGCGCTCGCGTCCACATCACCGCTGTAGCGGGCGTCCACCCCGGCGGCGGCGATCCGACCGGCCAGGGAGCGGGCCAGGGCCGCCGGGTCGCCCTGCTCGCGGGCGGCGTAGATGTCGCCCACCAGCAGGATGTCGGCCATTGCACACGCCTCGGGCCACTGGTCGAGCAGGGCCGCGGTGCGGCTGAAGGTGTGGGGCTGGAGGTAGGCGACGATCCGCCGGCCGGGGTAGCGCATCCGCGCGGCCGCCAGGGTCGCCCGCACCTCGGTGGGGTGGTGGCCGTAGTCGTCGATCACCGTCACCCCACCGGCCTCACCCCGCAGCTCGAAGCGCCGCGCGCTGCCTCGGAAGCCCGCCAGCGCCGCCGCCGCGCCGGCCATATCTGCCCCCAGCAGCGCCGCCGCCGCCAGGGCGGCCAGGGCGTTGCGCACATTGTGCAGGCCGGGCAGGGCCAGCTTCTGCGCGCCGGCCCGGCGCTGGGCCATGCGCCCCCGGTCGTAGCGCCACACATCGAAGCTCACCCCGCCGGCGGGCGTCGCCGTCACCCCGCTGGCGGTCCAGTCGAGCGGGGCCAGGCGGCACGAGACCGGGTCGCTGGCCAGGCGCTCCTCGATGCCGTAGAAGCTCGCGGCGGGCGCGTCGAGCTGGGCCATGCCCGCGTCATCGCCGCAGAGCACCAGGCGGCGCGGGCTCGCCACGCTCGCGGCAAACAGGGCGAACGCCTCGGCGTACTCCGCCGCGCTCGGGTAGATGTCCGGGTGATCCCACTCGATGTTTGTGATCACCGCCAGGTCTGGGCGCAGGGCCAGGAAGGCCCGGTCGTACTCATCGGCCTCGATCACCAGCGGCGCGTCCGGGTCGCCCCAGGCCGCGTTGCCGCCCAGGTCGGGCACCTCGGCGCCAATTAAGAAGCCGGGGCGCATCCCGGCGCCGCGCAGCGCCACCGCGATCATCGCGCTCGTCGTCGTCTTCCCGTGGGCGCCGGCCACCGCCACCACCCGTCGCCGCTGCGACCAGTCGCGCCAGAGGTCGCCGCGCTTCAGGGTGGGGATGCCCAGCTCGCGGGCCGCCGCCAGCTCGGGGTGGTCGGCGCTCACCGCCGCCGTGGCCACCAGGGCGTCGGCCCCGCGCACGTGGGCGGGGCTATGGCCGACGGACACAACCGCCCCTCGGGCGGCCAGGGCGGCGGTGAGCCGGTTGTGGGCCGGGTCCGACCCGCTCACGGCGTGGCCCTGGTCGAGCAGTATATTAGCGATGGCGCTCATCCCCGCGCCCGCGATACCGACGATGTGATAGTGCATATCGTTGTGGATCGCGTGGAGGTGCGCCAGCGCAGCGCCCCCACGTAATGCCGAGCCTCTACTGCTTCCAGACCTTCGGGAAATAGAAGGCCACCAGAATAACCAGGATGAGGAAGAAGACGGCGATCAGCGACGGGAGCAGCACGCTCACATCGGGGAGCGTGTTGAGGATGTTGGCGATCGGGTTATCGAATCCGCCGCCGCCGCCCTGCTTGAATTCGGCCCAGAACACCACGGCTGCGTTTGTCCAGATCAGCGTGGTCAGGCCGCCCACAAAGAGCCCCAGGGGCTTGCCGAGCGGCTCCTTGCTGGCCGCGCCCTTCCAGGCAGCCTTGCGGTTGAAGAAGAAGCCGAACATCACCAGCACAATAAAGGACACCGCGCGGAAGAAGAGCGGCACTTGAAAGTTTTTGTCGATCAGCGGGTCGAGGCGGGCGACCGCGTTCGCGTCAGCGCCGATGGCGAAGGCGAGTATCCGCGGTGAGTTTTCCCAGAACCGGTTGACCAGATCCACCAGGGCGTTGCCGCCCTGCACGCAAGAGACGTAGGCGACGATCGACCAGAGGGCGATCGTCAGGATGTTGCGGATTCCCGCCTGGTAGCCGCCGTAGCCGCCGACTGCCATGAGGATCACCAGGAGCGCAAAGCCGCTCAGGCTCAGGGTGATCGATGCCTGTGCCAGAGGCACTAATATGAGCCACTCGTAGTTCATCAGCCAGCACTCCTTCTTGCCAGGCGAATGAGAATCTCCGCCAGATACCGGGCCGCATCCGGCCGAGCCAGCGCCCGACTCTGCTCCGCCATGTGCTCGCGCTCGTGTGTGCTCTCTAGGAGCCGGATCACTGCGCGGGCTAGCGCCCCGTCCTGGGGCCGCCCGTCGCCGAGCATCGTGGCGTCATGTACTTTTACCGCCGCCCCCCGGCGCACCAGATAGTCGGCGTTCTCTTCCTGATGGACGTATGGGTAGGGCACTAGGACGGCGGGCAGCCCGGCGGCGGGCAGCTCTGCCAGGGTGGAAGCGCCGCTCCGGCAGATCGTCAGGTCGGCCGCGCCGAACGCCTGTGTCATTG
>JBAXES010000263.1:0-6072 GCA_037140315.1 Chloroflexales bacterium | reverse complement strand
ATCAGGATGCGGTATTTCTGTTCCCTGTTCCCTGTTCCCTGTAACCTTGTCTTAGGAGCAACCATGCGCCTCTATAACTCGCTGTCGCGCGAGAAGGATACCTTTGTCATCCCGCGGGATCGGCCGGTCACGCTCTACGTCTGCGGCGTCACCCCCTACGACACCACCCACATCGGTCACGCCCGCACCTTTCTGATCTTTGATGTGCTGGTGCGCTACCTGCGCTGGCAGGGCGCCGAGGTGCGCTACTGCCAGAATGTGACTGATGTCGATGACCCGCTGTTCGCGCGGGCGGCCCGCGACGGGGAGCGCTGGCAGGACCTGGCCGAGCGCCAGACGGCCCAGCTGATCGAGGACTACCGCAGCATGAATATGCTCGCGCCGACCTACTTCCCGCGGGCCAGCCAGGAGATCGGCACGATGATCCCGATCATCGCCCGGCTGATCGAGCTCGGCCACGCCTACGCCGCCGAGGGCAACGTCTACTTCAGCGTCCGCACCGACCCGGGGTTCGGCAAGATGGCCCGCATGGGCTACGACGAGCTGCTCGTCACCGCCAACCAGCGCGGCAATAACCCCGACGACCCGCGCAAGCGCGACCCGCTGGACTTTGTGCTCTGGCAGACGGGCAGCCCCGGCGACCCGACCTGGGAGAGCCCCTGGGGCCTGGGCCGGCCCGGCTGGCACATCGAGTGCAGCGCGATGGCCACGAGATACCTGGGCGACCAGATCGACATCCATGGCGGCGGGGCCGACCTGCTCTTTCCGCACCACCCCTGCGAGATCGCCCAGACCGAGCCGGTGACGGGCAAGCGGCCCTTTGTGCAGATCTGGATGCACGCCGGCCTGGTCTGGCTCGACGGCGAGAAGATGAGCAAGTCGCTGGGGAACCTGGTGTTCGCCCGCGACGCCCTGCGCGAGCACAGCGCCGACACGCTGCGCTGGTACCTGCTCAGCCAGCACTACCGCGAGGAGTTCATCTACGAGCGCGGCGAGGTGGCCCGCGCTGGCGAGGCGACCCAAATCCTGCGCACCGCCCTGGGGGTGACGGGCGGATCGGGCACGCCCCTCCACCCCGAGGTGCCGCGCAGCGAGTTCGCGGCGGCCATGGCCGATGACCTGAGCACGCCGACGGCCCTGGCGGTGCTGCACATCATGGCCGGCAACGTCGTGATCGCCGCCGCCGAGGGCCGCGATGTGAGCGCATGTCAGGCCACCCTGCGCGATCTGGCCGGGGCACTTGGGTTTACGCTAAGCGCCTGATTGTTTGGGGGGGAGCGGTCTGGCGAGGGCCAAGCCCTCGCCAGACCGCTCCCTTCCAAATACCTCTAGAGTGTATGAACACGAACCGTCATCTGACCTCATTCCTGGCTGGGCTGATTCTCACCGCCGCCCTGCTGGCCGCCTGCGGGCCCGCCGCGCCGCCCGCCGCGCCGCCGAGCGGCACCCTGCGCTGGAGCATCGAGGGGGTGGGCGACATCTCCCGGCTCGACCCGGCGCGCCTGGCCGACTACCAGTCGAACCTGGCGGTGAACCTGATCTTCGGCGGGCTGGTGCGCCTGAGGCCCGATCTCGCGGTGATTGGTGACGGGGCCGAGAGCTGGCGGACCAGCGCCGACGGCACCGTCTACACCTTCGCCCTGCGCAAGAACCTGGCCTATGGCGACGGCACGCCGGCCACGGCGCAGGACTTCGCCGACTCCCTGCGGCGGACGATCGCACCCGACACCGGCACGTCCTTCGCCTTCGAGTTCCTCAAGCATATCGTCGGCGCAGAGGCCCTGCACAAGAAAGAGGCACCGACGCTGAGCGGGGTGCGGGCAATCGACGCGCACACCCTGGAGATCACCCTGGACGCGCCGCTGGGCTACTTCCTCTCGCAGCTCACCTACACCCTAGCCTTCGTGGTGCCGCCGGGGAAGATCGAGGCCGCCGGCGACGCATGGATGGGGAGGGCGTTCGGCAGCGGGCCGTTTCGGGTGAAGGAGCACCAGGCCGGCAAGCGGCTGGTGCTGGAGGGCAACCCAAGCTACTGGGCGGGCATGCCGGGCGTGGCCAACGTGGAGCTGAACTTCTTCCCCGACTCGGCGGCGGCCTTCACCAGCTACCAGGCCGGCGACCTTGATATTATGGGCAGCATCCAGGGCGGCGTCCCGGCCGAGCGGGTGGCCGAGGTGCGCAGCCTGCCCGACATGCGCTCGGCCAGCGCGCCGGTGCTGCGCTACATTGGGTTCAATAACCGCCGCCCGCCCTTCGACAATGTCTACGTACGCCAGGCCTTCGCGCAGGCCATCGACAAGGATAGCCTCGCTAAGCAGGTGCTCTCCGACGAGGCCCGCCCGGCCGGGCGTATCCTGCCCCTCGGGTTCCCGGGCAGCAGCCTGCCGATCACCACGCTCGCCTTCGACCCGCTTGGCGCGCGCTCGGCCCTCGGCCTGGCCGGCTACGTGTCCGGCTCAAGCCTGCCGCCGGTGGCACTCACCTACAGCCGCGACACCGACACGGAGAAGGCCGCCCAGGCCCTCCAGCGCAACTGGAGCGATACGCTGGGGATCGATGTGCGTATGGAGGGCCTGCCGATCAACGAGTTTATCGCCCGGCTCGACTCGATGGTGACAGACCCGACAAACCCGAAGACCAGTATGCAGATGTACCTGAGCGTCTGGGGGGCCGACTACCCTGACCCGCATAACTTCCTCTCGCTCCAGCTCCAGAGCGACTCGCCCTACAACAACGGCCACTGGTCGAACAGCGAGTTCGACCGGCTCACCGGCGAGGCCGACCAGATGAGCGACCCGGGCCGCGCCGCCGATCGGCTGAAGCTCTACAACCAGGCCGAGCAGATCGCCGTGCGCGAGGTGGGGTGGCTGCCGCTCTTCAACCCCGAGGTGAACATCCTGATCAAGCCCACGGTGCGCGGGCTGAGCTTCACCCCGCAGGGCATCATCGCCGCCGACTGGACGCAGGTACGAATCGCGAGTGCGCAGCCCTAAGGGCCGCGCACTCGCGATTCACTGGGGGCTGCGCCCCAGACCCGCTTTTGGCGAGGCAGGGCGGCTTCGCCGCCCTGCCTCACCAAAAAAGAGATGCGGGGGAGGCTTCGCCTCCCCCGCGCCCCCGCCGGCTGGTTAGCCGACGACCTCGATATTGTCCAGGCCGCCGTAGACCGTCCACCAGGGCTTGGCGCCCTTGGCGAGCACCTCATTCAGGGCGTTGATGTTGATGACGCCGCGATCCTCGAGCCATGCCTCAAGGGCGCCCACGCCCTCTTTGCCATAGATCGGGACACCATCCTGCCAGGTGGCGCGACCGCAGAGCACGCCGGAGAAGGGCGTGCCGGCCTCGGCTGCCAGCTCCAGCGTCTCGCGGAAGACATCGTCAGTGACGCCGGCGCTCAGGTAGATGAACGGCTTGGTGGCGGCGGCGGCGGCGGCGCGGAAGTGCTCCTTAGCCTCCTCGCGGGTGTAGGCCCGCTCGCCGCCGAACACCTTCATGCCCTCGACGAACTTCACGTTCACCGGCACCTCGACCTTGAGCACGTCTACGCCGTAGCGCGGCTTCGAGAACTCGGCCATGTAGGCGGTGACGTACTTGGGCTTGGCCAGGGCGAAGGCGAGGGACTTCTCATCGCCGAGGGCGTCGTCGTAGGCCAGGGGCTCTAGAAAGAAGGGCTTGTCGATGGCGGCGCACTCGGCGCCGATGCGCTCGATGAAGGCGTGCTTGATCTCGTTGACCGCCGGGTCATCGAAGGCGTTGTAGTAGAGCAGGATCTTGATCGCATCGGCCCCGGCCTCGGCCAGGCGGCGGACGCTCCAGACGCTCAGCAGGTCGGGCAGACGGCCCTTGACCGAGACATCGTAGCCAGTCTTCTCGTAGGCAAGCAGCACGCCGGTGCCGGGGGCACGGTGCTCAAGGGCTGGCAGACCATACTCGGGGTCCATGAGAATGGCGCTAGAGTGCTTGGTGAGTACGCGGGTGACAGCCGTCTTAAACTCGGTGAGCGCGCCGTCGTCCACCTCAGAGCCACGGGCCTTGGCGATCGCCTTCTTGAGTGACCCACGCTGATCCATCGCGGCGGCAGCAATGATACCCTTCTCAGATGCACACGCCTGGATACCGTCAAACTTGCCCTTGCTGATCTGCACCTTGGCCATATAGCGTTACTCCTTTGTACGAGAGGGGCCGATTGAAAGCTTCTGCTGCCCCTTTTCCCCCACAGATTATACACGAACCTAGCCACTAGGACGCAGGCGGGGGCGGCTGATCTGCCGCCCCCGCCGAGGCCCTATCTGTCAAGGCGGGCGTTATCAAGCTGGAGCACCAGAGTCTCGAAAAGATCGCTCTCGGTGATGATCCCGACCACACAATTTTGATCATCAACGACCGGAAGGCCGCCGATCTTATTCTCGATCATCAGCATAGCCGCCTCGCGCAGGCCGGTCTCCGGGGTGATCGTCAGCGGGCCATGCGTCATCACCTCATAGACTTTGACGCGCCGCAGGGCCTCGGCGATGTCGAGCGGGTCGAGCCCGGCGACGCGCATAATGTCGGCGCCGCGAATATCGCCCTGGGTGATCATGCCGCGCAGCTCGCCGGTATCGATCACCACCGGCAGACGGCGCACATCGTGCTCGCGCATGAGAGCTAGGGCATCGCTCAGGGGTGCCGCGAGGTTGATCGTAATCGGCGGCACCCGCATCCAGTAGCGCACCTCTTGCTCAGCAGGCACGTGAGGCACAGCATTGGCTGAAGTAATAGTCGCGCTCATGACAAGCCTCCTTGCTATCGTAGTGCTCGTGTGCGCATTCATAGTCTTGCCTCCGAATCATAGCGCGTGCCCGCCGCCAGCGATGAGACGGTTCGCTTACCAGGGGTGATCATTCGGCAACAGCGGGTTGCCCGTGGCGATGGCTTGGGGTACAATGCGCCGGTTGTTCTGTTTAGGGCAGGTAATGTGCGATGTCGATACGACCTAACGTGACGATGCGGCTTGCAGCTCTCATATCCGTCGCGCTCCTCTGCATCGGCTGCTCGCCGGTCAGCGCTATCGGCGGCGGCGGACAGACGCTGCCCACGCCGATCAGCGCGCCGCTGAATCGCACGCCCGCCGCCATCACGCCCGCGGCGGCGCAGGCCGCGCCGACCACCTACAGCTACGAGGTGGTAAAGCGCTACCCACACGACACACAGGCGTGGACGGAGGGCCTGGTGTATGTTGGTGACGACACGCTCTACGAGAGCACCGGCGAGTACGCCAAGTCCTCGCTGCGCGAGGTGCGCCTCTCCAGTGGCGCGGTGCTGCGCAGCACCGGGCTGGGCGACCCCAGGCTTTACGGCGAGGGCATCGCGCCGGTGGGCGACACGATCTTTCAGCTCACATGGCAGAACTGCCTGGGCCTGCTCTACCGGCGGGCCGACTTCACGCAGTCGGGCCAGTTCAGCCTCCCGCAGGCGAGCGGGGGCTGCGCGATGCAGGGCTGGGGCCTAACCTACGACGGCGCACAGCTGATTATGAGCGACGGCACCAGCACGCTCTCCTTCATCGACCCGGCGGCCACCATGCGGAGCGGCAGGCTGGCGATCACCCGCCAGGTGCAGGTGTCGCTGAGCGGGAGGCCGGTGATCAACCTCAACGAGCTGGAGTACATCGGCGGCGCCGTGTTCGCGAATGTCTGGATGACCAACACGATCGTGCGGATCGACCCGGCGACCGGCCAGGTGACGGGCCAGGCCGACCTGAGCGGCCTGCTCAGCCCGGCCGATTATCAGGGCAGCCCCCCACCTGATGTGCTCAATGGGATCGCCTATGACGCAGCGGGCGACCGCCTGTTCGTCACCGGCAAGTACTGGCCGGCCCTGTTTGAGATCAAGCTCGCGCCGCCGATCGCCTACCGGCTGGATATGCCGCTAGTTACGTCATAACGGGAGGGATGGTCAAGGGAGGATTCTCCTCGCTGTGACCCTCCCATGGATATATGTAGGAGTACTATGACCGCCTCTCGTATCCGCACTGGCATCATCGGGCTGGCCCTGGCGACCGCCCTGTCCGCCTGCGGCACGACGGTACCGGCC
>JBAXES010000262.1:0-6077 GCA_037140315.1 Chloroflexales bacterium | reverse complement strand
GGGGTACTCGCACGAGTACAGGGTTCCGAAAGGCCTTCTCCGCAGTAGCGCAGGAGCTGGCGGTCGCCCTGGTGCGCCGCCAGCTAACTGTATCTGCCCGCTGCGACCTATCAGCGCCCCGCCGCTCAGCACGGCGGCCTGTGGGTGCCGCGGCCTGGTTTGGCCACCATAGCAACCCATGGTGGGCTGGCTATATCATGGCCCAGGGGAGAGGACGGCGGCAGCGTCGAGCCGGCCGTGCACGGGCCCATCGATCTCAGCATTGCTGGCGGCGATGCGCTGGATTACGTCGATCGGGCGCAGGTACACTTCATTGGCGCGGATCAGGGCCGCAACCCCGCTCACAAATGGCGCCGCCATCGATGTCCCGCTCCATGTCGCGTAGCCGCCACCCGGCACGCTGCTTGTGATGCCCTCGCCCGGTGCCGCCACCATAATCTGGCCGCCGTAGGTGGAGAAGGTGGCCAGAGTGTCCTGGGCTGTCGAGGCCGCTACACCAACAATGCCGGGCACCGAGGAGGCGCCGGGCCACGCG
This sequence comes from Chloroflexales bacterium, assembly GCA_037140315.1. GTDB lineage: Bacteria > Chloroflexota > Chloroflexia > Chloroflexales > Chloroflexaceae > Oscillochloris. The sequence continues at coordinate 5,542 of JBAXES010000262.1, read as the reverse complement.
CGTGTTCTGGCACCGGTGTTCCCTGCGGCTGCGACGACCACCGCACCGGGCTGTCGCCGGCTACGGCAGTTGGTGTAGCCTGTGGCGCTACAGCTAACGTCAGCCACCACATCGTCGAACAGCTGTGATCGCTGGCCAAAGCTGAAGCTCAGGTTGATCACCTCGGCGCCGTGGTCGGCTGCATAGCGCAGGGCCACCACCTGAGTCCACAGGTCGCCGCTGCCATCTGAGTCAAGGGTGCGCAGAGGCATGATCCGCGCCTCGGGCGCGGTGAGCGCCACGAGCCCCGCCACATGGGTGCCGTGGCCAAAGGCCCCCGAGGACGCATCGCCTTCCTCCTGGGGCGTGTCGTCGCCGCCTATGAAGTCATAGCCGGGCACGAGCCGATTAGCGAGCGCCGGGTGCGTGAGATCAATGCCTGTGTCGAGGATGGCCACGATCACGTCGGTGCCCTTGCTGATCGCATGCGCTGCCGGCAGGTTGATCTGCGCGGCGGCCCACTGGGCGACGTAGGCCCCCGCATCGGAGCCGACAACCCAGGAAGAGCGCCGGGTCGCTTCTGGCACTTGTCCCACGTAGTTCGGCTCGACATAGGCCACTGCGGCATTACTGGCGAGCGCGGTGGCCTTGGCGATCGGTGTGGCGCCGTCAGCAATATCGAAGCGGTAAATGGGGCGGCCCGGTATGCGGCTATTGCTTCGGCTCTGTAGGCGCAGGCCGGCCGACTCGGCGAATACGGTAGGGTCCGCCCATGGCTTGAGCTTAACAATCAGCTCAGTGCTACGGTATGACTGGCTCGATCCATCCTCGTGGGCCGTAGCTGGCGTGGCGGCTAGCGGCAGCACAATCAGGAGCAGCGGAAGCCAGAAGTACAGTGTGTTCCGTCGCATAACGGTTGCCTTGCGTTGGTTGAGATACGCAGCTAGTGTATCGAACTCGTCATAGCTTGTAAAGGCGTGGCCAGGATAATAATCAAATTGTTATATGCGCTAGACAAGGTTTCAGCGTACGTTACAGTTCAGGCCATTGCACTGCATCAGGATGTGGTCGCTGCCGGGCGTCAGGGCCAGCTACCAGCGGCCCAGGACCCCAAATGAGGCCCAGAAAAACGGGTGGGGCCAGCGCTCCATCGTGGCGATCTGCGCCGCACGTAGCGCCGCGGCGGGCTGATGCCCCGCGCGCAGCCCCTGGTAGACGGCATCCATCAGCTCGGCAGTCGCCTGATCGTCAACCCGCCACTGGCTCACGATCAGCGCAGGCGCGCCGGCCAGAAAGAAGCCGCGGGCGAGGCCTAGCAGCTCGTCGCCCGGGGCGACGCTGCTCACGCCGGTCTCGCAGGCGCTCAGGGTGACAAGCTGACAGTGCAAGTCGAGGCTGTAGATGTCGTGGACGGTCAGCCAGCCATCGGCGAGGCGCAGCGCCGAGAAGAGCGGGTTGTCGGGGCGGAAGCGACCATGGCAGGCGAGGTGCAGCACGTCAGCGTGGGGCGCAGCCGTGGCCAGGGCAGTGATCGTGGCGTCCGCGTCGAGCAGTGTCACCGCTTCGCTAAAGCCCTGCGCGAGGGTGACCGCCTCGGCGCGTGCACACGGGGCCGCATCATCGGCCACCCCCACCAGGAGGGCGCGACGCAGCGGTGCGCGCGGCAGAGATAAGCAATGACGCAACACCTCGGCGCTCGGGACACAGCAGACCTCGCGGTGCGCTACCAGGTAGTTTTTGCCATCATACAGGGCGTGAAAGGGAACATAGTAGAGCGGCCCCGAGGGGACAACAACTAGGCGCCGGTCACCGATCAGATGCTCCAGAGGCCGGATCAGCAGCTGGTAGAGGGCCTGGAGATGCCGTCTCGTGCGATCAGTCAGGATCTGCATATGGCGGCGCACGCTGGACATCCCGGAGCCAAGGGTGCCAATCTGGAAGCGGAAGCGGATGAGCTCCGCCTCAACGGCGGCTATCGGCCCGAGGCGACAGGTCACGACTCCGTCGTCAGTGACCACAAATGCGGCCAGCTCGTCGGCTAGCTCAACATACTCGACCAGCGCCGTCGTACTCCCCAGCTCAGCGTACAGCCCTGGCAGGTCGAGGGGGCTGACAACGCTCACCCCGGCACCTGAGGTGTGGCTCATGCGGCGGCGCAGCTCGTTGACAGCAACTTCGCGCTCGTGGGCGGCCTCGTACAGCGAGGTGAGGGCGGCCGGGTCAGACGTGCCGTCAGGCAGGCGGCTAATCCGGCTGTAGAGCCAGTTTAGCTCGGTGCGCAGCTCATTGAGGCGGCTTATGTCTGCAGGGTCGGCAGAATCGTGGGTGGCCTGGGGCAGACGGGCATCGCTGCCAAGCATCTCGATCATCGCGCGGGCCCGGCCCCGCTCGGCGTAGCCAAGGGCCTCAGCATCCCTCCCAGCATCTGGCTCGGCAAGGCAGAGCTGAACCAACTCATTAAACGGGTCTGCGGACTGTGCGGCGAAGGCGGTGCGCAGCTCGTCGGCGGGCAGGGGCGCGCGCAGCGCCTCACCAATCGTAGCCGCCGCAAGAAAGTGCTCCTCGGCGGCAACCCGGTCACCGGCATGGGCGGCAAGATGGCCCAGGGATGTCCGGCAGCGCTGGGCGATCTGGCTAACACCGTGCTGCGCAGCCTCGGCAAGCGTCTGGCGAAGCAGCGGTGCGCAGGGCTGGCCGAGCAGGCGCGCGGATTCGCCGCAGAGCCAGCGCAGGGCGAGGAGCTGATCCCACAACCCGGCGGCGGCGAGCGCCCCCTCGGCTCGCTCGGCAGCCTCAGCCATATGCGCGTAGTTACCCTTGCGATAGTGCAGCCACGCCTCGGCCAGGGCAACCATCGCAGCGCCCACAGGGTTGCCCTCGGCGGCGTAGAGGTCCTCGGCCTCGGAAAGCAGCGCCCAGGCCACGTCGGATTTGCCGAGGTGCAGACACGCACGCCCATGGTTGAGCAGCGCGCGCGCCTGCTCGGCCTGCATCTCCAGCGCGGCAAAGGTGTCGGTAACCGACCCATAGATGGCGGCGGCCTCAGCGGCGAGGTTAAGCTCCATATAGGCGTCAGCCAGCTCAAGCTCAGCGATCGCCGACTCGTGGGTCATGCCGAGGGCTGCATATCGACGTCGCGAGCGCTCAAGCAGCGCGAGGGCCTGGTCGTAGCGCCCCTGGAACAGGGCCATGTCGCCGAGGTTACACTCGATCTCGGCCCGCGTCACCTCGAGATCGGCCGCCTCGGCCACCGCCAGGGCCTGTTCATAGAGCGCGGCGGCGGCGTGAAACTGATGCTGCTGGCTGAGCATATTCGCCATACCGTTGTGTACGTAGGCCAGCATGCGCTGATCGCCGACGGCGCGAAAGCGCTCGGCAGCGGCTTGGTAGTAGGCGATGGCCTGGTCATACTGACCGCGGCGATCGGCCAGGTTGCCGAGATTCAGCTCGATCCGCCCGACGGCCAGGTCATCGCCGTGGGCGAGCAGCGTTGAGCGGGCGCGCATCCCGACAGCTACGGCCTCGTCGTAGCGGCCGAGGCGCGCGAGGGCGAAGATCTTGCTAATCTGGGTGGTGGCGGCGGCATGCTCCTGGCCCAGCGCAATGAAGCTGACGGTGGCCGCGTCGATTCGCTCGATGGCGTACTCGAGCCTGCCCTCAATCTGCAACGCGGCTAGGCCCTCGACCCAACAGGCGAGCGCCGAGATCTGAGGGTCGCTGCTGAACGCCGCAAGGTCGGTCAGCGCATGCGCGGCGACAGCGGCACGCTGTGGCGCGCTGCTATATACGTCGAAGTAGATCGCGCGCAACTCCTGGGCAAGCTCGACGTCAGCGAGGCCAGCGTGTTGCGCAAGCAGCTCTGCGCGCTCAGGTGCGTCTGCCTTAGCCAACAGCGCCGCGAGGGCTGCTTGTTCCATAGTAGGTTCCAAGCTCGAGGCCAGGGACCGTGATCGCGCAGTCGCCGAGGCTCAGTATGAGATTATAGCGCCCGGCACGCACCGGGGGGAGCATAAACTCGCACAAGTCGTTCACCTCAGCGCTCACGAGCTCGACAGCGCCCAGGAGCTCGGCATTGCCGCTGGGGCCAGAGTAGCCAAAGATCTGGCCAGAGAGGTTCCAACGCTCGCCGACGGGGGCGATCCGCAGGTCGATATCATAGCTATCGGCGCACAGCAGCAGCTGCCGCTCAAGGGAGGGGCCAGCGCGTAGGCCGAAGGCAGGCGCAGTGCGGGCGCTGTCGGAGTGCAGCATGGCCAGGATGATACGCGAGGCGGCGGGCGCAGGACGCCGCTGACGAAACAGTGCCTTCACCCGCGCAACTGCATCTGCCGGGGGAGCTGCGGCGTCCGCATCGCGCATCAGGCTGATCACCTGCGTGAGCCATGCCAGATCACCGGAGCAGGTGGCGCAGCTCGCCAGGTGGCTGTGCGCCGCCTCGTCAGGCGCGGCGCGCCCCTCGGCAATATCGACGATCTGACTAGATCGGAGATGGTACATTGACACGTATCCAGCCTTTCCGCTCGACTCTACGTATACGCGATGTGCCAGCACAGTTAAGGGGTGGACGTCTAGATAAAGAGCTACTACTGCCCAAGCTATTACTAGAGAGGCTCTGGCGTACGCAAAAATACATTCGCGCGGCGAGATCTACGGGGAGAGCGGCGAGTCATCGGCCAGCAGCTCACGCAGCTTTTGCAGGCAGCGCGCCCGCGTTGGCCCCACAGCGCCCTCGCGCATCCCTAATGCTGTCGCCACTTCACTGTACGGGATCGGCTCTGGCCGCATAAAGAGCATGCTCAGCAGCTCGCGGCAGCGGCCATCGATCTGCGTCAGGGCGAGGCGCACACGGTGCTGGGCCTCTAGACGCAGCACGATCTCATCCGGCAAGCCAGAGCTGTCGGCCACGGTCTCTAGGGTGCTGTCGGGCATGCTTTTGGAGTATGCCAGCCGCTCGCGGCGTGACATGCGCCACGCCTCACGGCGGGTGGTTACCACGAGCCACGCCCCAACCTTGGCCGGGTGTTCGATCATATCGAGCCGCTCCAGCAGGATCGTAAACACTCGCTGCATCGTGTCCGCAGCGTGCTCCTCGTCAAGGCCTGAGTTGCGGGCGATAGCGTAGATCAGGCGCTGGTAGCGATCAACGAGTAAATCCCATGCGTTTTCATCACCCCGGCGGCAGGCTACAATCAGGGCCTCGTCTGTTGGCTGCACAAACCCCTCCAACTTCGCTCGCACCTAGCATAGCGTGTGCAAGAAGATTTGTCGATTCGTTATGAACGTGACGACATCGCCATTGTGAAGGAAGTGTTATGTCCACCAACGTATTTTCGGGTTCGCTAGGGACTCTTTATAAGTCGCAGGGGAATAAACCAGGCAATCACCATCATACACTGCAAAGGCCTTCCTTGCACGTCTGTCACAACGAATGGGCCGCATGATGCACTATCGAAAGGGACTCCCGTGGCTGTAGATGAGACCATCCGCGTTGTCGTCGTGACAATGCCCGATCAGATCGACCAGGACTGGATCGCCCGGCTGGGCCAGGACTCGCGCGTCGGCT
>JBAXES010000261.1:0-6084 GCA_037140315.1 Chloroflexales bacterium | reverse complement strand
GCTCGCACCTCGCGGCTCTCCCCGCTGGCTGATCCAGCGATTATGGAGAGGATACCGTGCGCTTCTATACGGGGGCTTTTTTGCGACGTGAGAAGCCGCGCTTTACTGCTTTGAGATGCCGAGAACCTCATATTGAGCCAGCTTGCAGCCATGCAAGGTCGATAGTTGCTCAGTTGACAGCTTACGGGATCGGAACCGGCAGCTCGGCGAGCGTGGGCAGCTGATATCCACGGCGCTTGAGCAGCGCGTAGGCGTGCGCCTTACGCAAGGCCAACGCATCGGCGTCCTGAGTGAGGCGAGCGAGCCACTGCTGGCCCTCGGGAGTCAGCGACCCTTCCTCCTTACGATCCCGGAGTACGTCGTAGAGCGCCAGCGAGTCGTTGTTCATCGTGCTGCGCGCGATCGCCCAGAGTGCCTCGTCCGAGAGGTGCTCCATGGCCGCCAGTTCGTCCTGGACAGCCTGGGGAAGATCCGGCTCTGGCGCCGGGGGCAGGCTGCTGGCAAGCGTCCGAATGACGACCGCATCCACCGACTGGGCGGCCGCGTGGGCGTGCTGCTCCAGCTGGGTATACAGCTCGGGCACTTCGATCGTTCGTGTCGTCATCGGCTCTCTCTTTCTACGCCGGCTGCTCGACCTCAGTCAGCTCGCGTCGGAGGCCAAGTCCCGCATACACGCGCTCCAGCCGCACCTGCTTCCGACCGCGTACGCCGCGCGACTCGGCAATGCGTGTCGGCGACCAGCGACGCTGGAGATGTAAGTATTTTATCTGATCATCGGTCAGTTCGTCACCTCGTGCCAGCACCTCATCAATCGCAGTACCCTCAGTATCACGGGTATCAACAGATACCCCGTTGTGATGGGGAGTACTCACAATACTGCTACGTGGAAGCAGCGCCTGGAGGGCCTCTGAGACGTCGCTGGTGCCCCCCGATGTACGAGCGGGTATCACGGTATGCAGTACCGCAACGGGCTCGCGGCTGTTGGAAAGGCTTGACGCTTTCACAGCGGCTACCGCTTTGGGCAGCCGCGTGATCGCCGCCTTCCGCTCCTCAACGTTGAGGTACGGGATGCTCACCGACACCACATCGCGGTAGAAGCGGGCGGTGAAGCAGCCGCGCTCCGGTAGCTCGGAGGGCGGGATGCCGCCGCGATCCTTGATCTCGGCGGTGGACATCCCCAGGTTCGGCTTGTCGGCGTCTCGGCTCACCTGGCCGCCGGCGATGGCCAGGCCGATCTGTCGGCGCCAGCCGGTCTCCCAGTTCGACGCGTCCTGCATCAGGATGCAGTAGCGGATGCCGCCCGCCAGGGCCGACGACAGCTCGCGGGTGAGCCAGCTCTCCAGCTCGCGGCCCAGCACCTTCTCGAGCAGCGACAGCTCGTTGATCACGACCCAGATAAGCGGCGGGCGGCTCTGCGATGGCAGCTCTTCCCATTTCGTAACGCTATGCTGCTCCAGCAGGCGCATCCGCTCGGTTCGCAGCCCTTCCAGCGCCGCGATCGCGCCATCCGGCCCCTTGCCGTCGATACAGAATACGCGCAGCTGCGCCGGCGTCGTGCGATAGCAGAGGGTCGTCGTCGTCAGGAACTCCCAGATGTTCTTGCCCCAGCGGGTCATGCCGGTGACCTGCACGTTGCCGACGAAGTAAGGGCTATCGCCGTGCAGGCTGCCGGTCACCAGGTCGGCCACGCCATCGGAGTTCTGCCAGCCGATCGGGATGGCGTAGGGATCCTCGCGATGGTAGTCCGCGACGGCGCGCAGGGTTGGCGCGAAGCCGACGGGCGGGGTGCGCAGCGGCTGGGGGTGCTGGAGCAGCTTCTCAAGCGCCTGGCGCTGCACGGCATCCAGGGCGTCGAAGCGGTGCTGGTAGTCCTGGGCGAGCTGCGCGGCCCGCTCCTCGGCGCGGCGTGCGCGTCGGCGCAGCTTGAGCACCTCGTAGACCGGCCAGGCCGCAACGAGCAGCGCGAAGCTGAGCCACTGGAATAGCCCGAGTGCTTCAAGAAATGATGGCTGCATCGTGATACCTCCTTGGCGCGTGGTACCGGATCACGACGTCGACGGATGCACCAATCGCAAGACCAGTCGTCGCCCGCCGATCAGGATTTCGTTACCCTGTACGACCACATCGGTCGCCGGATCATCCGAGGTGATCACGAGGTGATCGCCATGGACATCAATCGCCAGCGTGACCGGTGCCTCAGCGCTGGCCGCACGGCGTTCGAGGAGCAGGTCAACAAAGACATCGGCCGGAAGCGCTTGATCGCCACGCGCGGTTCGCTCAATATGCCCCTCGATCATGGCGTCGAACTCGGCCTCGCTCATATCGGAGAGTCGCGGTTCGCTCATTGCGCACCTCCTTGCTGGAACAACATGCGTTGTTTCCAGGAGTCATAGCGTAGCACGACCAGGGTATGGCCGCGGTGACGAATGGCCACTGGTGCTGGAATATGATCGCGCAATGTGTCCAGGGTTCCCGGCGTGGTATCACCGTTGATCTTCTTCCACGCATCAGGCTGGAGCATCACGACGAGCGTGTACACCGCACCCTTGATGGCCAGGCGTACGATGTAGAAATCGTGGGCCAGCGGCGCGGCAGCCTGGACGAAGTAGGTTGAGGTCTTGATGTCGCCAGCCAGGCCGCTCACCGTCAAATCACTCAATGAATACCGTGCGTGCGGATCACGCAGGTCGTGGGCCAGGAATTGGACGCCGCTGGCATCGAGATCGCGGAATATCTCGACCTCAAGCGCATAGCCACGCGCAAAGGAGCCCCACCAGTAGAGCAGGTAGGCGTACAAGAGCCGGGTCTCCGGACGACGCCAGCCACGATCAGCCAGGCTCTGGCCGATCATGCGTGCGTAGCGCGCCTGGAGGGCCGGGCTTTCCTGGTAGACATCCTGGAGCGCAAGCAGGTCGGCAAGATAGGCATTGGCCAGCGGACGATCAACCAGGAGCGTATAGACGGCACGAAACGACAGCCGTTTCTCCTCCACGACGAGAACCGCAGCCTCTAGGAGATCAAAGGCGGTAAAGACCCTGGCCCACGCTGGAGCCCCAGCAACACGATCAGTGAGGTACGCAATCACCGCCTGTTCGTGTGTGGTGTCGAAGGTCTCAGGAAGTTCGATGCTGATGTTCATGATCTGATAGCTGGCATTGTCGGTGAGTACGGTGCTGCGGTATGGTTCACAGGCTCCCCTTTCATGCCGGTCGCTCCTGCCAGACTTCGACCATCCCGCGATAGAACTTGCGCAGCAGCCGCTCGGATCCCAGCGCGAAGGCGAAGGCGATCAGCAGCAGGGTGAGCGCGTTCGGCCACCAGACCGGAGCCGTCGTATTCGTCACCAGCGCGATCAGAATCTGGCCCCAGTCTAGCACGTTCTCAGGGCTTGTGCCAACCAGCACGGGAAGCCATTTCGCCGCGATAGGACGCAGTCCGACCAAGGTTGTGCCAACGTCGATCAGTACGCAGCCGACGAGCAGCAGCAGGTACCACGGGTCGCGCCAGCGATACCAGAGGTGCAGCTCTGCCCGCGAGAGCAGGACGTGGAAGGCGAAGCCGAGCAGAACGGTGAGCGGGTTCAGCCCGACCGGCGCGGTCACGCCCAGGATCGTGAAGACGGCGTTGCTCAGCCAGGTTCCCAGGCCGAGCAGGAAGAAGAAGACCTCGCCGAGCATCCGGTCGCGCCAGCCGTCGGATGGACGACGGCGCGATCGTTTGGTGGCGCGGGCGGTCTCTGCATTTGTGGTCGTTGCCGACGTGCGGGCTGGTTCCGCCTGTGAGAAACCCGGGCGCGCTCCGTCATCGCGCGTCGGGCTTGCGTCGGCCGCAGGTGACACCGCCTCAACGGGAGGGAGCCGGGGACGGCGGCGAAGGGTCAGGGGCATCGCGGGCCTCCTTGCAGTGCAAGACACATCACTCGTCAAAGCCGCCGAGTTGAGCGGCCGCCGCCTCAAGCTGGCGTTTCGCCGCCAGCAGCTCGCGCAGATCGGGCAAATCTCCGGGAGGGGCGAACGGCGCGCTGCTCGGGCCGCTGATACTGATCCGGCCCGTGCTCAACAGAAAGCCGAGCAGCGCCCACTCGCCGAGCATGCGCGAGGCCGGGCTGTGCCGCCCGGTCTGCCGCACGGCGACCAGCACCTCGCGCAGCTCGGCGAAGCGGGGGTCGTCGGCCGGGACGCTGGCGTAGTAGCGATCAGACAGATCTCGGGTTGACATCGCTTCCCCCAATGGCGCATTGGTGCGCCATTCTTGCATCGCGGGCCGGGCTGGATCGCCCTGGCGTAACGACCCGCGATGCTCGGTTATGGCTTCCCAATGCGAACTAGTGCGCATCGTGCCGGTGTGGCCGAATGGCGCATCGTTGGGTCATTCGGCCTGAAGGCGATACTTCGCCAGGCGCTCAATGCCATCCGCAACGCGGGTGATTGGATCGTCGAGCAGGGTGACCGGCGTAAGCGGGGTGAGCATTGCGCTGATCGCCGGTGCCATCACCTGGCCGCCGCCGCCGAAGAGCAGCACCTCGCCCTGGGCCAGGGTGCGCTCCCAGCGCGGCAGCACCTGGGCGAGGATGGCGCTGGCCGTGTCGCTCAGCGCGGTCTGGAGCTCCGCGCGCACATCGCAGGGCTCGCCCGCGACCGCGATGATCGTCTCGCCCTGGCGGAGCAGCGCCAGCACCTGGCTGGCATCGAGCTGGCGCAGGCTGGGGAAGCGGCGCTGAATGAGCGCCCGCGCCGTCTCGGCGGCGTTCTGCACGCCCAGGCGCACACCACCCTCGCTGCCGGGGACCAGATCCAGACCCTTGCGCCCGGTGAAGTCGGTCGTGCCGCCGCCAATGTCGAGCGCGTAGCGCTGGCGCAGCATCGTGCCATTCGTGTGGATGCGCCCGTCGGGGCTGAAGAGCAGCGTCGCGACCGCGCCGATCGGCTGGGGAATGAACGAGGTGCGGGCGATGGTGAGGGTGTAGGTGGTCTCGCCCCAGCACAGGACGTGTGGGATAGGCGGGCTGCCCAGGTCGGTCTTACCGGTCAGCCGCTGGCGCAGGCCCGCCTTGACCTGCGGGTTGCCGTCGTCCTCGACCGGGAGGCCGCCCGCGAAGGCGATCTGGGCGCTGGTGACGCCGGGCGGCAGGCTGGCGATGATCGCGGAGAGGTGCAGCAGCAGGTAGGCCGGCGCCTGCACGCGCAGCTCGGCGCTGCCGATCACCGCCACGTCGGTGATCCCGGCGCGCAGGGCGTCGTGGCCGACCAGGTAGGGCGTGTGGGGCTCGATGCCGGCCGGGCCGCTCAGATAGACCAGCGGGCGCACTGGGGTGTCGGCGGTGAAGCTGTAGCCGGCGCGGCCGCTCAGCATGCGCACCAGCGAGGGCGCGATCTCCCAGGCGCCGCCCTGGCGGCGATACTTCGTGTTGACGTTGCCGATATCAGCAGCGATCAGAGTGAGTGGGGTATTCATGGTCGTCGTTCCTGTAGTTGATGAATCCGTGCGTGAGCGGCTATAATCAACGCGGAGGTGGTATCTATGACAGTCAGCACTGTCCTACACGAACAGCGCGAGACGATCACGCGGATCGCGGGCCGCCACGGCGTGACCCGCCTGCAAGTCTTTGGCTCTGTGGCCCGCGGCGAAGACACGCCGGAAAGCGATATCGACCTGCTGATTGAGACTGGGGCCGAGACCAGCGCCTGGTTCCCGGCTGGTCTCATCCTCGATCTCGAACAGTTGCTCGGCCGACGGGTCGAGGTAGTGACGGAGCGAGCGCTGCGCCCCGAGCTGCGTGAGCGGGTGCTCCAGGAAGCTCGCCCCCTATGAGAGACGACACCGTCTATCTGCGCCATATCCTGGAGTGCATCCGGCGCATTGAGGATCACGTGGCTGGCGGGCGTGGCCCCTTTTTCGCCTCTGACCTGCTGCAGGACGCGACGTTGCGCAATTTGCAGACCTTGTCGGAGGCAACGCAGCGCCTCTCCGACGCGGCGAAGGCGACGCAACCGGATATCCCCTGGAAGGAGATCGCCGCGTTTCGGAATGTGCTGTTAAATGTCAACTAGATCTTCCGACCGGCGACAACTAGACTTGCCGGTT
>JBAXES010000260.1:0-6098 GCA_037140315.1 Chloroflexales bacterium | reverse complement strand
CCGAGTCGGGAGGGGCGACAGCGGCAAAGAGGGTCATCGATGATCGGAGCTTCACATCGTCTGGCGAGCCAAAGATGTCCGAGGCTGAGCGCCCTGAAATTGCCAGAATCGCCTCTGTGCATGCGATGAGCCTTTTTCCAAGGATCAGGTGATTGAGATACTGGCGTGCCTCCGCACGGCTTTTGATCGCATAGCGCTTTGCGGTCGCGCTGTAACCTAACCCGTCAAGCTGCGGGAAGATGAACCACATCCAGTGCGTGCGCTTCTTGCCGCCGCGCAGCTCGGCGAGCACCTGCGCATAGACCGTCTCCTGCGCGCGGACGAAGCGCTGGAGATCAAAGGGATCGGGATGTTCGCTGGCGGTTGGCATATTCGCCTCCTTTGATGCGGTGAACTGCGCTCACGGTGCTGCGGATAGCAGGATCGCGTAGATATCGGGCGGGACGTTGTGGCTGGCGGACTGCATCAGCAGGTGCTCAACCCCTCGGGTCACATCCTCGTAGACGGTCGTGGTGCCGCCACGCTCGATGCGGACAATGTCGTGGTAGACGTGAATTGTCAGCGTGTCGCGCTGCGGATCGTCGATCATACGAACGATGAAGCCGCGATAGCCGAGTCCATCGAAGGCGGTCGCCGGGATGGCCCGCAGCGGCAACGGTGCGAGGTCATCCTGGAGCGCCTGGATATCGTTCGGCGCGAGCTGCCAGGTCGGGTTCGGCCTCCCCGAGAAGAGGTCGGCCTCCACCGACAGGGATGATCCGCCCAGCGCAACCGGCGAAGCGGGTGTCTTCAGCGCGAACAGGGTGCCGATGGTACCGACCGCGATAAGCAGCCCGACCACCAGCGTTATCGTGATGATGCGTTGCGACTGGTTTGTCATGCCTGCTCTTGTCAGCGTGCAACCAATGAGCCGATGAGAAAGGCCAGCAGGCCCAGGGAGCCGCTCAGGGAGAGCCCGCGCATCGCGCGGCGGCCCTCCGTGGGCGTCTGGCTGCGCAGGAGCCGGACCACAAAGAAGCCGATCAGCAGGTCGGTCAGCAGGATCGGGATGCGGTAGGCCAGGCCCAACACGCCCCACGGCAGCAGCGTCAGCGCCACCACGAGGCCGAAGAGGGAGCCGGAGATGCGCAGGGCCGTCTGCCTGCCATAGACTAGCGCCAGCGAGCGCGAGCCGCGCTGCCGATCGCCCTCGGCGTCCATCGCATCCCCGGCGATCTCCTCCGCCAGGTCAAACACCAGCGCGATCAGCGCGAAGGTCCAGACGGTCGGGCTCCAGGGCTGGCCCACGGCCATGCCGCCGAGGACAAAGGTGATCCCCACCGACGTTGCCACAATGAGGTTGCCCCATAGCCCCGCCGCCTTCAGCCGCCAGTTGTACAGGAAGCCGAGCAGCCAGATGATCAGGCTGAGCCCAAGGGCCAGCGGGCCAAAGGTCGCGGCGGCGGCCAGGCCGAGGACGGCTGTGCCGAGGCCGAGCGTCATCACCTCGGCTGGCGTGAGGATGCTGGCGGGCAGGGGGCGCTGCGGCGCGTTGATCCGATCCACCTCCAGGTCGAAGTAGTCGTTGGTGATGAGCGCGGAGCCGGACAGCAAGAAGCCACAGGCAAAGCCGAGCCCGAGGGCGGGCAGTGGGGGCACCGCGCCCAGGGCCAGCACCTCCCCGAGCAGGACGCACACCCCCGCCGCAGTGGGTAGCTCGGGCCGGAAGATCTGGAGCACGCCGCGGGCTTTCTGGGCCAGGCTGACCGGCGGTTGCATCGATTTTCTCTCCACGCCTCCAGGCAGGTCATAGACACGTGAGGTCTGCGGTCATTCTATTCCTGGCAGCCGCAACTGGTCGTCTGGCCGTGCCGCACGCGCGGGCGCGGGGATATGGATGACCTCCGCACCGAGGTGCTCGGCCAGGAATGCCGCAGCGACGCTACGATGGCAGCGCTGCGGATCGGCGCAGCCGCAGAGCAGCGCGACCGGCCCGTGATCCAGCAGCGCCGCGATCGGCTGCAGCGCGCGCTCCGGGTCGTTCAGCGCGACCGGGCCGCCAGTGAAGGCGTTGCGGTTGCCCAGGGCTGGCAGATGGAGATAGGCCGTGCCCATCAGGGCGGCCAGGGCATCCTTGCGCCACTGCGGCGACTTCGAGGTCGGCGCGATGCGCACATCGACCAGGGCGGCGCCCAGCGCCAGCACATGATCGCGCAGCGCGGTCGGTGCCCAGCCGGCGTAGCCGATCGTGTAGATGGGCGGGATCATGTTCGATCTTCCCCATCGGGCGGCTCCGTCCCGGCGCGCCGCTTGCTCGGGGGCGTCAGCTCCTTGATCGTCCGCCCGGCGGCCGAGTCGGCGATCAGAGTTTCCAGCCGTTTCTGGCGCGTCTCCGCCTTCTTTGCGCTCATCACCCAGCGGATCGTCGCCTGCCGATACGAGGGCGGGCGGGCGGTGAAAAAGGCCCACGCAGACTCGTCAACCCGGAACTGCGCCTCGAACGGCTCGTCAAAGGTTGCGGCGTGGCGCTGCTCGTAGGAGTAGATTGCCGTGCGCTCAGGGCGGCGCGCATCAAAGGCCCGCAGTCCGGCTGGCCGCATGCGCCCCTCGGCGGTGAGCACCGCGACCCGCGCGACATTGACGGCGCTCCAGGTGCTATCGGGCTTGCGGGGCGTGAAGCGAATGCGATAGCGCTGGTCATCGATCGTCTTCCGCAGCCCGTCGATCCAGCCGAAGCAGAGTGCCACATCGACCGACTCGGGCCAGGTGATGCTGGGCTGGCCAGAACCCTTCTTGTAATAGCCGACCCACAGCTCCTGGGCCGAGACGTGGTGCTGCTCCAGCCAGGCCGCAAATGCTGCCGCTGTCGTGAAGAAGACTGCCGCGTTCTCCGGGTTATCGCTCATCGCACACATTGCCACCTTAACACGGGCTCGCTATGCGTTGTCTTGCCCTTCGGTCCATTCCCGAAACTCCCCGGTCTCCACCATATACTGCCAGGTACTCAGATCGGGCGGCTCCAGCCCCAGCTGCGTGATGATGGTCGCGATCTGCGTCCGGTGCTCGGTCGCATGGGTCACCTCCTGGACGATGAGGCTCGCGAGCGGGTACGCGCAGACCAGCCCCTGCTCGCGCTCCTGAACGATGGTCTCTCTCCGCGCCGAACGCGCCAGCTGGAGCAGCTCATCGCCAGCCCAGCGGGCTACGTCCTGCAATGCCGCGAACCCTGGAAGCGGGTCGCCGGTAAGCGCGTGGGGCGGGCGCTTGCCATTGACCCGCTCCACGTAGCTCACCTCGGCCCTGAGGATGTGTACCAGCGTCGCACGGATCGAGCCGTAGCCCCCGATCGCCGTGGCGTCGAGCGCGGCATCGCTGACCTGCGCGCAAAACTCCAGCAGTTTCAGATTGGCCCAGGTGTTGTGCGCGAACAACGTGGTCACCACGCTGGTATCTCCGTGTGCATCTGCGTGCGTCATCGTATCCTCCTCCTTCGGTATACTACGTCTGGAGCGTCACCCGCTCGTTCGCCACCTTCGCCCGTTCGACGTAGCGCCGGGGCATGGCCAGTGAGGCCCAGCCGCCGGCCTCCTGGAGCGCGAGCAGGTCGGTGCCGCCGGCGATCGCCGCTGAAGCCCAATAATGACGGCCATCGTGCGGGGAGAGATTGGCGAGGCCAATACCTGCGCCGAGGAGCTGCACGCGGGCCTGGATGGAGCGGATGCCGAGCGTGCCGTGCAATCCCCCACCCCTGCGGCTGCCGAGCAGCAGTGCCTCTTCTGTGGCGGCGCCGGCGCGATCATGCGCGAGGTAGGCCAGAGCGGCGCGCAGCGTGGCGGTCGAGAGCAGGTGCGTCTGGTGGAGGTCAACCTTCTCGCGGTAGAAGGTCAGCGTGCCGGCGGCGAGATCGACCGACCCGATGGTGAGCGCGGCCAGCTCGCCGACGCGCAGGCCGTGGTCCAGCAGCAGGCAGATCAGCAGCGCATCACGCCGGCCCTGCGGCGTATCGGCGGGCTGCTCCTTGAGCGCCCGGGCGTGGGCGAGCGAGAGCCGAACTGCCTGAGCCTTCTTGGTGCTCCGGCGGGTGGCGGCACGATCCGCATCAAGGTTGCGGCCCTGTTTGCGCCCGTAGCCCTTCACCGCAGTGATCAACGCGGCCTGCTCGGTGGAAAGCGCGCCGGCCTGCGCCGCGAGCCGCGTGTAGGATTTGATCGTCGCCAGGGTGCGGTTGAGGGTCGCCAGGGCGTAGCCCTCGCGCAGCATCCAGCGCTTGAAACCCTCGACGAGGCCCCAGGTGAACCCGGCCCATGCCGCCGGCTCGACCGCCAGCGCGCCGACGGCGACGCCGACATCGGCCAGGTACAGCACGCAGCGGGCCAGATCCTGATCCTGAGCAACCCGCGTGTGGGGCGCGAGCTGCGCGCGGTAGGACGCGAAGATCGCCGCCGTCGCCGCCTGATCGGCGGCGGCAGACGCCAGGGCGAGCGCTGATCGTGAGGGTTCGCGCCGCGCCAGTGCGGTGCTGCTCGCGACCAAGTCGCCATCAATCATCGGGATGGGCTGCTCGCTCACGCTCGTACCCCTCATTCGCCCAGCTGATACGCCTCGCGCAGCCAGCCGACGATCTCCGCGTCCACGTCCTCCGGGCGCGCAAGCTTGACCTCGTTGTGGTAGCGGTGCTTCGAGACCTGCTCGACCCGGGCAACTCGGGGGCTTGGGATGGGCTGGGCGGTGCGCAGGTTCAGGATGAGCCAGCGCTTGCGCGGGTGGACGCCCGCGAATCCGCTCGTCCGAACGAGGTGGATCGAGGTCTTCTTGGGGTCTTCGCGCACCGGCCCGATTGTCTGGAGCGTCGCAAGCAGGCGCTCATAGGTCGCCTGCACGACCGGGTCGCCGCCGGCGAACAGCGCGGCGACCGCATCTTGAGTCTCGCTCATCGCCTGGCTCCTGCGGTGTCGTTGAATAGAACGGGTGTTGCTATTGTACACCGCAGGCCGCAGATGCGCCAGCAGGTGATCCGCTCCGAGGTGCTGGGATCCCTTGGCGGAGGCGGGCGGCAGGAGGCTGGATAGACTCCTATAACTGGGCATTATACGAGTCTTTTGACCTGCGAGGCCGTGGTCGCAGGGTTGGCGCGATCCGCGACATCCCAGTATCCTCATGCATACGTGTATCCTCCCTGAGCCGGAGCTACCTGATGGCGATCCGCGCCCTCATCCTCGATGTTGGTGGCGTGCTGCTCCAGCTCGCGCCCGCCGAGCGGGAACGACGCTGGGAGCAGCGGCTCGGTCTGGCGCCAGGTGCGATGGCGCGGGCGCTCGTGGGGACGAACCTGACGGCTCGGGCGACCCGGGGACAGGTGTCGGCGGAGGCGATCTGGGCGCTGCTCGGCCAGCGGCTGGCCCTGACCGCCGATCAGCTGCACCAGATCCAGCATCGGTATCTGCATGAGGAAGGGCTCGACCCAGCGATGGTCGCGCTGCTGCGCCAACTGCGCCCACGCTATCGGCTGGCGCTGCTCACCAATGCCTGGTCGGATGCCCGCGCCGTGCTCAGCGCGCGGTTTGGGCTCGACCAGCTGGTCGATACCATCGTGATCTCGGCTGAGGTCGGCATGGCCAAGCCCGACCCGGCTATGTATCGCCTCACCCTGGACTGTCTGGACGTGGCACCCCAGGAAACGCTCTTCGTCGACAACAAGGCGCGCAACACGCTGGCCGCAGCGGCGCTCGGCATCCCCAGCATCGTCTTTCAGCACTCAGCTCAGGCCATCGCCGCGATCCAGGATCATCTGGAAGCAGGGTAGAAGGTATGCGAGACAAGGAAGCCGACCAAGGCCGACGATACCCCTCATTCGATCGTTCCGCGCCGATAGGTCTGCGAGCGGGCGTGGGTCGCATTGGCCCGAATGCGCCACTCGGTGGGGGTGAAGTGCGAGTCGCGGAGCCACGCGAAAGCCAGGTGATCCCCTGCCGGCGGGAGGGTGAGGATATTCACGTCGGGGGCAAATGGGTAGACCGCCTGCTCGCCGCTGATGGCGACCATAAAATACGATCCGCCCCGCTGATGGCGCGGGCGCGACACCGGGAGGAAGACCGGGCCGGCCCAGGTCTCCATGACAG
>JBAXES010000259.1:0-6108 GCA_037140315.1 Chloroflexales bacterium | reverse complement strand
CGCGGCGCCGTGCGGCGGCGATGCTGAGCGCCAGAGGGCGCGGCGTGGGGAGCGTGGTCGGGCGTGCGAAGGGCAAGGGCACGGTCATATGCTGGGGCGGGTAGCCGAGCAGGCGCATGATCGTCGCCTGATCCTGCTGGGGCACATGGCGCGCACGCAGCCGTCCAGCCACATCGCTGAAGATCACGCGGGCGGGCTCGGGGCTAAGGCAGTGGTGCGCGCCGCCGCGCCCGGAGATCATCTGCTGATAGGCACCGACCCCGCAGATCGCCAGGATGAGGCCCGCGCCCATATCGGGCAGCATCAGCGGCGCCTGGTGCGGTCGCGGGTAGACATCATCGCTGTCGCAGGTGCGCCGACCGGCCAGGCGCACCGGGCGCACCGGGCGATCCCAGCCATTCAGCGGCACGATCACAAACTCCTGGCCATCCACCAGGATGCTATCGGGCAGGCTCACCATCAGGCTGCTGTTCACCAGATACCAATCGGGGTCGCCGGGCTGGCCCGCCTTGACCGCGCCCACCTCGATCAGAAAGACGCTGTGCGTAGCTACGGTGTAGCGCCCGAACTCGCCGATCAGATCGGGCATGGGCACAGCGTAGGCCGCGCAGGTGTCGCGGATCGTCACCATCAGCCGGGTGAGGAAGCCAGCGTAGTCGAAGCTGAAGCCCACGCTGTAGCCGGAGGTGGGCACGCCCCCGCCGAAGTTGAGGTAGCGCAGGCTGGGCACGCGCTGGCGCAGGCGGCAGTAGCCGGCCACTGACTCGCGCAGCGTGTTGAGGAAGTGGGCCTCGTCCTCGACCTGGCTGCCGATCATGGCATGGTAGAGCACCAGGCGGTGGCGACTGCCGGCAATCAGCGCGGCGGCCCGCTCAACCTCATCGGCGCTGAGGCCGAAGCGATCCTGGCCGGGGTGGCGGCCATCGCGGTTGCCTGCGGCCCGCTCGCGCACGCCGATCTGGAGGGGGGCCGGGCAGTCGAGCAGGGCGCCGAGCTCAGCGAGGTCGTCGAGGATAGGGACCACCGACTCGCACCCGTCCAGGCGCAGATCGCGGATGGCGGCGACATAGGTAGGCTCCTTCGAGCCGTTGCAGCAGATCAGCCGGCCCTTGGGCAGGGTGCCCTGACGCCAGAGGCTATGGGCGATCGTCACGTCGGCAGCGGCCGACGTCTCGTAGTGGGCACCGGCGGCCAGGGCCGTCTCCACCGCCTCGGCGGCGAAGTTCGCCTTCGTGGCGTAGGCGTAGAGGAAGGCACCCTCGTACTCGCTGCGGGCGCGGGCCTGGTCGGCCCATGCGCGCATGCGCTCGACCTGCGTCGTGATCTGCGGCGTGTAGACCACCTCAAGCGGCGCGCCGTGGCTCTCGGCCAGCGCGTTGAGATTCGCCCGCCCGCCCAGCAACAGCTGGCCCTGCTCGCGGGTGAGGAAGTCGGTCAGGCGGCCCTCGCCTGAGAAGCCCTGGCGATCCTTGATATACTCGGCGTAGCTCTGCTGCTTCAATTGTACCAATGCCCTCCTGGGGACTAGTTGGCGGCAGTGCCGCCCCAACCTCCTAAGGTTATGTTTGAACGACGGTTCGGTAGGCGCACAGCTCGCACGCAGCCCGACCGTGGCGCGGCGCGCCACAGCACAGGGACCGGATGCTCACGCTGGGTGTGGGGATCAAAAAGGCCCCTGCACACGGTGCAGAGGCCGGCTGAGGGTGGGGCGCGCCGTTACGGCGTGCCTGGGCGGATCATGCCCGCCCTCCTACAGGAGGCGTCACAGAGGTGCAGTCTGGATGGCGCAGCGTGGGTGCGCGTAAATTGTGGTAGACGTCCATACTGCCTCACACAAGCCCGCCCGACGCCGCCACATATGCCAGCAAGTCACCAGCGACCGCTGTGGCGACGATATCCGCTTCGTGTTCGGTGTTGCGTGTTACGTGTGTCGGGTGCCTTCCCGAGACGCGAAACCCGTGACCCCGAAACGTAACGAGGGGCAAGAATAACGTGGGTTGATTGGCTCAACCGGCGTGCATTATACACCCTCTGACGGGCTGCGTCAATATGCGTTTTCCTGCTTCCCAGTCAGGAGATCCGCAATTGTGCGCAGAATGATTTTGATATCTAGCAGCAGCGACCAGTTCTCGATATAGTACAGGTCGTAGCGGGTGCGGTCCTCAATGCTCGTATCGCCGCGCAAGCCATTCACCTGGGCCCAGCCGGTGAGGCCGGCCTTCTCCTTATGGCGACGCATATAGCGCGGGATCTCCAGGCTAAACTGCTCAGCCCAGCGCGGCTGCTCGGGGCGCGGGCCGACAAGGCTCATCTCGCCGATCAGCACATTGATCAGCTGGGGCAGCTCATCGAGGCTAGTACCCCGCAGCAGCCGGCCCACCCGAGTGACGCGCGGGTCGTTCTGGGTTGTCCACGTCCCCAGGGCCTCGGCGTCCACGCGCATGGTGCGGAACTTGATCATCCAGAAGGGCTGCACATCCATGCCCACCCGCTCCTGGAGGAAGAAGACCGGCCCGCGCGACTCAAGCCGGATCGCGGTGGCGATCAGCAGCATCAGCGGGGAGGACGCCAGCAGCAGCAGGGTGGCGACCACCAGATCAACGCTGCGCTTAAGCGTACGGTTCCAGGGGTTATCGAGGGCGGCATTCTTCACGCTCACGAGCGGCAGGTCGCTCAGGTCGCCGATCGAGACATCATTGTTGGTGATCAGCTGGAAGGTGTCGGGGTAGACCTTGATCGTCACCGCCTCGTCCTCGGCCAGGCTGATAAGATCGATCAGATTCTGGCTTGAGCGGCCGGAGAGGGCGATGATCACCTCATCGGCCTGCGTGGCCCGCACCACGCGGCTGAGCTGGGCGGCGCGACCGAGCACCGGCAGCCCGGCGACCAGCTCGCCAGTGGGCCTGCTATCCGAGAGGAATCCCTGAACCCAGTAGCCAAGCTCGGGGCGGCGGCGGATGGTCTGCCAGACCAGCAGGCCGGGCTCGCGCGCGCCGACGATCAGCACGCGGCGGATATCGATGCCGTGGCGGCGCAGCCAGAACACCACCCAGCGGTGGGCGGCCCGCAGCGCAATGCAGCTGATCAGAGCGCTCAGCCAGCCCCACACCAGCACATCGCCGCTCCAGGGCAGATCCTCAGCGCCGAGCTCGGGCAGCAGCGTATTGGTGATCAGGGCGATCACGGTCGTGAGCGAGACAGCGGTGAGCACCTTGAAGGCCTCATCGACACGGGACGCGCCGCGGCGCATCTCGTAGAGGCCGTTGAGGATGAAGACCGACATCGCGGCGGCGTTAAACAAGATCAGGAAGCGCAGGGCCACCCGCGGGTCCGAGGGCAGCAGCAGCCCAGCCGCGCTCATCGCATCGAGGTTCTGCATATAGACGCCGATAAAGGCGCCATTGATTGCCAGCAGGTCGCAGAGCACCAGGCCGGCGCGCAGCAGCGCCCGCCAGGTGCGGGGGCGAATCTGCGCGCGGCTGCTATCCGACTCGGCGGGCCGTTGGGGCGCGGAGGTAATTACGGCCAAGGGCGAGTAGCTCCTTCAGCGTGATGCCGATCTCGATCAGGGCGTTCAGCGGCGCGGGCGTCGTGGCGGCGTAGTGCTTACGGTGGAAGATCCGCATCGCGTCGTAGAAGGCGCGGATGGAGGGGATGGCCCGGCGCGTGCTCGCCGCCCGCTTATAGTGGTGGATCACCACACGCGGATAGTAGAACACCCGCCAGCCAAGCTGCTTGATGCGGTAGGCCCAGTCGAGATCCTCGCCGTACATAAAGAACTGCTCGTCGAGCAGGCCCACCTCGCGCACCACCGAGCTGCGTAGCAGCATGCAGGCGCCCACCAGGGCGTCCACCTCGGTCTCCACATCCGGGTCGAGGTAGGTCATATTATAGCGGGCGAAGCGCGGGCTCTTCGGGAAGAGCCGCGACAGGCCGAGCATCCGGTAGAACGACACCTCGGGGGTGGGAAAGCTGCGCCGACAGGCCAGGTCGAGGGAGCCATCGGGCAGGATCAGCTTCGGGCCAACCGCGCCGACCTCGGGGTGCGCCTCTAGGTAGTCGACCAGGCCATCGAGGGCCCCGACCGGTACGACCGTGTCGTTGTTGAGGAGCATGATGTAGTCGGGAATGTTGAATGATGAATGTTGAGGGTTGAATGATCGCACATCAGATGCTGGTGCATTCAACATTCCGCATTCAACATTCATCATTGCGCGAAGCGCAAGGTTGTTCCCGTAGGAGTAGCCGCCGTTGACAGGACTCTCGATCAGACGGGCCTGGGGGAAGCGGGCGCGCACTGTGGCCGCGCTGCCGTCGCTGGAGGCGTTATCGACCACCCAGATAGCGAGGTCGCAGCGGGTAGGCGCGGCGTAGATCGACTCCAGACAGTCTGCGAGCAGATCGGCCCGGTTATAGTTCAGGATCACAATCGCGAGGCTCGGCATACGGTCTCCGCGCCGCGCAGCAGATGGCCGCAGCGGCGGGGACATTATAGCACCCCGGCAACTGATGGCGGAATGATGCGCAGGTGGCGGCGGGGCTGCGGCCAGGCCCAACCGACAGATGGCGTGCGGGCGAGGCGGCCCGCACGCATGCTATACTCGTGATCGAAAGTCGTCGGTGATGGAGGGCCTGATGTCCGACCAGCCAGAGAACATCAACCTCCTCACCGCACAGATCGGCGACCGCGACGTCGGACGCCAGGCCTACCCCGTGCGGGTGACGCTGGGCGACGGCAGCGCGGCCAGCGACTGGCTGCGCCTGGCCGATCTGCCGCCGCCGCCGCCAGCCCGCTCGGGCGGCGACGATCTGGCGGAGTACGGCGGCAGGCTCTTCGCGCGGCTGTTCGTCGGCCCGCTGCGCGGGCTCTTCCGCCAGGCGTGGATCGCCGCCCAGCGCTCAAAGGGCGTGCTGCACCTCCAGCTATGGATCCAGAGCGACGACCCAGATCTGCAGGCCATCCCCTGGGAGCTGATGCACGTCAGCGAGGGCGCGGGTGCGGCCGTGCCCCTGGCGGCCACGCCGCTGGTGGCATTCTCGCGCTACCTCGACAGCGCCACGCCCTTCGGCCGACCGATCGAGCGCTGGCCGCTGCGGGTGCTGATCGCCATCGGCGCGCCGAACGACCTGCCCACACGCTGGCCAGGCATAGTGCCCGTAGACTACGCGGCGGAGCGGGCGAAGCTCGACCGGGTGCTGCGCGCAGTGAGCGCCTCGGGCCAGATCGAGTACCGCTTCCTGCACCCGGCCACGCCCGAGGCCCTGGTGCGGGCCATGGAGGACGGCTACCAGATCGTGATCTTCTACGGCCACGGCCTGTACCTGCCGCGCCTGGGCACCAGCCTGATGCTGGAGCGCGACGACGGGGGCAGCCGGCTCTTCGCCGCCGCCGACCTGATCGACGCCCTGCGCCGCAACGGCAGCCGGCCGGCCCTCTTCATCCTGATCTCCTGCAACACCGCCGCCCAGCGCGCCAACCCGGCCCTCGACAACCTGGCCATCCAGATCGTCCGCGATGGCAGCGTGCCCGCCGTAGTCGCGATGCGCGACCTGGTGGCCGTGGATCTGGCCCGCGCCTTCACCCAGTACCTCTGCGACTACCTGCTGCGCTACGGCATGATCGACCGCGCCGTGTCCGCCGCCCGCCGCCAAGTGATCGACCCCGACAGCGCGGGCTGGAGCACGCCGGTGCTCTACATGCGCAGCCGCGACGGGCGGCTCTTCGTGCCCAACGCCCAGCTCGAGTTCGCCCGCCTGCTCAGCAACGACCCGCAGATCAGCCCGGCCGCCCTGGCGGCCCCCGCCGGCGCGCGCCTCTCGCTGCTGCGCGCCCGCCCGGACGACCAGCCCAACCCGCAGGATGCCCGTGTGCTGCTGGGGCAGCTGCTTGGCGTGGGCGGACGCCCGGTGGTGGTCAGCGGCGGGTCGCGCATCAGCCGCTCGCTGCTGCTCCAGCAGTGGGGCTGGCAGCAGAACCGGGCGACGCCCCCCTCGCCCACCCAGGGGGAACCGGACGATCCGCCCCCCTCGCCCGCCGCAGCGGGCGAGGGGGGCAGGGGGTGAGGGCCGTCCGCCTGCCCTACCGGACTGTCTGCGGGGCCAGCGGCT
>JBAXES010000258.1:0-6116 GCA_037140315.1 Chloroflexales bacterium | reverse complement strand
GTATGTGCTGGCGCAGGTGCCCGCGCTGCTGGGGCTGGGGGCGCGCCTGCGGCTCGGGCTGGGCCGGCGTATGGCCGAGCTGGGCGCGGTGGCCCGCCAGATGGGGCCGCGGGTGCTCGGGCAGGCCGCCGCGCACATCAGCGTGGTGGCCACCTCGGCCCTGGCCGCGCGCCTCGCCGATGGCGACTCGAAGGTGGCCGGGCTGATCTACGCCTACCAGCTCATGCTCCTGCCCTACGGCATCTTCTCGCTGAGCCTGAGCCAGGTGGCCTTCCCGCGCCTGGCCCGCCTGGTGGCCGAGGGCCGACTGGCTGAGCTGGCCGCCGATGTGCGCCGCACCCTCGGCACCATCCTCTGGCTGACGCTGCCGGCGATGGCGGGCCTGCTGGCCCTGGGCCACCCGGCGGCGCGGGCGCTCTTCGAGCGCGGCGAGTTTAACGCGCTCTCGCTGAGCTACACCACGCTGGCCCTGGCCGGCTACGCGGCGGCCCTGCCCGCCTTCGCCGCCTCCGAGATCCTCATCCGCAGCTTCTACGCCCTCCAGCGCACCTGGACTCCCGTGCTGGTGGGGGTGCTCCAGGTGGCCCTGAACCTGGCGCTGGGTGCCTGGCTGCTGGGCCATGGCGGCGACATCGGCTCCCTGGCGCTCGCGTTCAGCGTGGCGAACAATCTAGAGGCCCTGGTGCTCCTCGCGCTGCTCGGCGCGGCCCTGCCCGGCCTCTGGCGCGACGCCGGGCTCTGGCGCACTGTGACGATCTCCGCCCTGGCCTCGGCGGCCCTGTGGGCCATGCTGGGGGCGGCCCGCGCCCTGAGCGCGCCGCTGCTGCCGGCCCTGATGGCTGATCACGCCTACGCATGGCGGGCCGAGCTGCTGCCCCTGCTGCTCTGGCTGGCCATCGCCGCCGCCCTGGGCTCTGGGCTCTACCTGGCGCTCACGGCGGCCCTCGGCGTCGACCCGGCGCGCGCGCTCCTCTCCCGCCTGCGGCGCGCGCGCGCCGCGCGCTGAGGGTGAGGGAGCGGCTGCGCCGCACCCACATGGCGGTTCTGTTGGGCTTGGGGTGATGAACTCATCACCCGCATATCAGCCAGATGTCAGCTGTAGATTGATGCCTCCGGGCGCTGCGGCGAGTAACATATGCTAAGATACCGTGCCTCCCTATGACGTGAGATATCTCGCCCCCTGGCATACGGCGCCGACGCCCGTGCATACGTAATAGATTACTGGAGAGTCCTATGCTCTGGCTCAGCCTCCTCGTCCTAATGCTCCTTGTCGCTGCGGTTCCCGGCATCTCGATGTACGTCGAGCACCGCAGCGGCGCGTCCCGAGCCCCCGTGAGCGTTGGCTCACCAGCAGGTGAGCCCCTCCCTGATCGCTAGGCCCACGGCTACGGCCCCCCGGCGATACGCGCCGTGGGGTGTGGTACAATCCATGCCGGATAGTTCCTGTTGGCGCATAGCCGCTGTTCCGCGCGCATGGTGCTGATCGGGCATGGAGAAGCCATGGATAGCAGCCTGCGACCCCCTGTTGGGCCGGCGCTTACTGCAGATCCGCCACGCTGGGATAGCCGGCGGACGCGACGGATAGCCGCGCTTGGCCTGATGCTTGCGGATCAGGCGCTGATCGTTATCGGATTCGCTGTCGCCTACTGGATGCGCTACCTCGCCACCTGGCCCGAGCCGCTCAACCGGATCATCGTCGAGGTGGCCACGCAGAATCACGTCGACTTCCCCGCCTTCGTCCCCATCCTGCTCCCGATGATGGTGCTGCTGGGCCTGCGCTTCACCGCGCGGGGCCTCTACCGCAGCTCGCGGCGCATCAGCATGATCGACCAGATCAGCATCCTGCTGAGCAGCACGCTCACGGTGATCGCCACGCTGATCGTCTTCGTCTTCCTCTACAAACCCTTCTACTACTCGCGGCTGATCTTCGTCTTCTCCGGCGCGACGATTACCCTGCTGCTTAGCGCCTGGCGCGTCGGCCTGTCGGGCTATCGCCACTGGCGCTGGTCGCGCGGGGTGGCGCAGGAGCGCGTGCTGGTGGTGGGCGGCACCGGGCTGGGCCAGCAGGTGATGAACGGCCTGGCCGCCTCTCCCGGCCTCGGCTACACCCTGGCCGGCTATCTGGACGACCGGACGATCGTGGCGAGCGGGAGCGGCCTCGCCCCGCGCATTTACCGGCACCTTGGCCAGATCGAAGATCTGGAGCGGGCGGTCGCCGAGCATGCTATCCAGCAGGTGATCATCGCCCTGCCCTTCTGGGAGCAGGGCCGCCTGCCCGACCTCGTGCAGACCTGCCACGAGCTAGGGGTCGGCTACCAGGTGGCCCCGGACTTCTACCAGCTCAGCTTCGACCGGGTCGATATGCTCCAGCTGAGCGGCGTACCCCTGCTGCGCCCCAAAGAGATCTCCCTGGACGGGACGAACCTGGCGATCAAGCGGCTGATCGATGTTGGCGCGGTACTGCTCACTGCCCCGGTCACGCTGCTGATCGCCACGCTGATCGCCCTAGCGATCCGGCTGGACTCGCGCGGGCCGACGCTCTTTCGCCAGCAGCGGGTGGGCAAGGACGGGCAGATCTTCGCCTGCTACAAGTTCCGTACGATGGTGCCTGACGCCGAGTCGCGCAAGGCCGACCTGCACGCCCTGAACGAGGCCGACGGCCCGCTGTTTAAGATACGCGCCGACCCGCGGGTCACGCGGATCGGCGGATTCCTGCGCCGCCGCAGCCTCGACGAGCTGCCGCAGCTCTGGAATGTGCTGCGCGGCGAGATGAGCCTGATCGGCCCGCGCCCGGCCCTCCCCGAGGAGGTGGCGCGCTACGAGCACTGGCAGCACCGCCGCCTTGAGGTGCTCCCCGGCTGCGCAGGGCTCAGCCAGGCCCTCGGCCGCAGCGACGTCTCCTTCGATGAGCAGGTGCGCCTCGACCTCTACTACGCCGAGAACTGGTCGATCGGCATGGATCTGCGCATTCTGATCATGATCATCCCGGCGGTGCTCGGCGGGCACGGGGCATATTAACAATGCTGAATGCTGAATGCTGAATGTTGAACGCCGCTTGCGGCTCCCATACCTGCTCCTGCCGATAGCACTTCTGGCCCCCCCCCTGGCCCTGCTGCCGCTGGCCTACGCGGCCGGGGCCGCGCTGGCCATAGCTGTCGCCATTCTCGCCGCGATCGACCCGATCTGGGCGGTCTATGCGGCGATCCTGTCGGTTCCCGCGCAGGATCTGGTTAAGCTACCCGGCGGCCTCTCGCTCACCCAGGCGGCCCTGCTGGTGGCCGTGGCCGCCCTGGCCCTGCACGCGCTGATCGACCCGGAGCGGCCCATGCCCCTCGGCCGACTCTTCCCCCCGCTGGCCCTGCTGATGCTGGCGCTCTTCGCGGCGACGGCGCTCACCCCCTACAGCCGCGCCGACGCCATGCGCGAGACGCTGCGCTGGTGCACGGTGCCGCTGATCTATGTGCTGACGCTGCGCTCTTTACAGGGAACAGGGAACAGGGAAGAGGGAACAGCTTCGGACAAGGGCGCTGTTCCCTGTTCCCTGTTCCCCGTTCCCTCCTGGCGCCTCTACGGCCTGCTGGCATGCCTGCTGATCGCCCCGGCCGCCGACGCGCTGGTGGGGCTGGCGCAGTTCTGGTACGGCATCGGGCCGCCGAGCTTCGGGATCGGCGGGGGGCATATGCGCTCCTACGGGACGATCGGGCAGCCGAACTCGTTCGCCGGGTATATGAACCAGGCCTGGCCCCTGGCCCTCAGCCTGACGGTCGGCGCGCTGATCTGGCTGCGGCGGGCCGCGCCGCGGCGCCTGGGGCTGATCGCGCTGGTCGCCAGCGGCGGCGCGACCGGCCTGCTGCTGGCGGCCCTGCTCACCAGCTTCTCCCGCGGCGGCTGGGTCGGGGCTGTGGGCGGCGCTGCCGCCATGATCGTGGCCGCCATCCCGCTGCTCTCTGCGGGCCTGCGCCGCGGCGCCTGGCGGGCCGCCGCCCTGGCCGTCGGCGGGCTCGCGCTGCTGCTGGCCCTGGGCGGCGGCGGCATGCTCCCCGACTCGCTGGCCGGTCGGCTCGGCAGCATCACCGCCAACCTGCGCATCTTCGATGTGCGCGGGGTGATGATCACGCCCGAGAACTTCGCCGTCGTCGAGCGCATGGCCCACATTCAGGCCGGCTGGAACATGTTCGTGCGCCACCCGCTCACCGGCGTCGGGCCGGGGAACTACAGCGCCGCCTTCAACCAGGCGCCCGGCCCCGGCGAGCCGCCGATCACGGCGCGGCCCTGGTACGTCTCGCGCGGGCACGCCCACAACTACTACCTGAACATGGCGGCCGAGGCCGGGGCGCTCGGCGCGGCGGCCTACGTGCTGCTGATCAGCGCCGTGGGCCTCCAGGCGGCGCGGGCCATCCGCCACGCCAGGGGGATCCTCTGGCGCGCGGTGGCGGTCGGCTGCGCCGGCGTGGCGGCGGCCGTGGCCGTCCATAACATCTTCGAGAACCTGCACGTGCTGAACATGGGCCTGCAGCTCGGCACTACCTGGGCGCTGCTGGTGTTTGCAGAGGGGGCTCCCGGCAAGTCGAGCGCCCCCTCTAGCCAGAGGTTGAGTAAAGTTTTCTCGGGGAGGGACAAGCCCTCCCCGAACCCCTCCCAATAGCAAGGAGCGACTTCCTATGAGCTATCTTGTCACTGGCGGCGCCGGCTTCGTCGGCAGCAACCTGGTGGACGCCCTGCTGCGCCGCGGCGAGCGGGTGGTCTGCCTCGATAACTTCACGAGCTACTACGACCCGTCCCGCAAGCGGCGCAACATCGCCTGGGCGGTCCAGCAGCCCGGCTACACCCTGGTCGAGGCCGACCTGCGCGACGCCGAGGCCATGGAGGGCATCTTCGCCGCGCACCGCCCGCGGCGGGTGGTGCATCTGGCGGCGATGCCGGGGCCGCGCCCATCGATCGCCGACCCGTCGCTCTACGAGGCGGTAAACGTGGGCGGCAGCGTGCGTATGCTGGAGCTGTCCCGGCGCTACGCGGTGGAGAGCTTTGTGATGGCCTCGACCTCGTCGGTGTATGGGAAGGCCGAGAAACTGCCGTTTGAGGAGATAGACCGCACTGACCGGCCACTCTCGCCCTACGCGGCCACCAAGAAGGCGGCCGAGGTGCTGGCCTACACCTTCCACAGCCTGTATGGCATGCCGGTGAGCGTGGTGCGCTTCTTCACGGTGTATGGGCCGCGCGGGCGCCCCGACATGACGCCGTACCTCTTTGTTGATAGAATGGTGCGCGGCCAGCCCTTCACCCTGTTCAACGGGGGCGTCGAGCTGTTCCGCGACTACACCTATGTGGACGACATCGTGGCCGGGGTGATCGCCGCCGCTGATCGGCCCATGGGCTACGAGATCTTCAACCTGGGCAACGCGCACCCGGTGGAGATGCGGCGGTTTGTGGGCCTGCTGGAGGAGATCACCGGCCACGTCGCCCATATCGAGAGCCAGCCCCTGCCGGCCACCGAGCCGCCGATCACCTTCGCGAGCACCGAGAAGGCCGGTCGCCTGCTCGGCTTCGCCCCGAGGACGACGGTCGAGGTGGGCCTGGCCCGCTTCTGGGAGTGGTATCAGGCTGAGGCGCTGCCGGCCTAGAGAAGAGTGAACAGGGAATGCGAGAGGAAACCATCAGGATGATGATCGATGAGACCGAGGGTCAGCTAGCGGGCGACGTGGACGCCCCGATCGGCCCGCCGACAGCCGTGGAGGTGGAGCGTGGGGGGTTCTCGCTCTGGCTGCGCCTGCGCAGCCCGCGCACGCTGATCTCGTTCGGGCTGGCCTTCGCCCTCGTGGTCTTCGCCTTCCGCGGGCTGAACATCGATGTGAGCCAGACCTGGGAGTACATGCGCGGGGCCAACCCCTGGCTGATGCTGCTCGGCCTGGCGGTCTTCTACACCACCTTCCCGCTGCGGGCGCTGCGCTGGCGGCTGCTGCTGCGCAACGCCGACGTGCCGGTGCACGCTGGGCGCGGGAGCTGGGCCTCGCTGCCGGCGCTGATGGAGTACCTCTACCTCTCGTGGTTCGCCAACTGCATTGTGCCGGCCAAGCTGGGCGACGCCTACCGGGCCTACCTGCTCAAGCACAACGGCA
>JBAXES010000257.1:0-6133 GCA_037140315.1 Chloroflexales bacterium | reverse complement strand
CGCCCCAGCACTACACCACCTATCTGGTGGAGGTGCGCTACCCGACCGGCAACCGCGGCGGGTGGCTCCAGGGCCTCGACGAGTTCTTCCGCGAGCACCTCGTGCCCGGCGCGCTGATCACGATCGCCCGCGGGGCCGAGCCGAACCAGTTCACGATCACCTATGAGGAGGCCGCCGCGACCAGCGACCGGCTGCTCACCCTCGACGAGAAGAAGAACAAGTTCGCCTTCGCGAACCTCACCTACTACTGCGCCGTCGATGTGGACCAGGTGCCGAGCCAGTCGCGCTTCGGTCGCCTGAAGAACCTCAAGTCGCTGCCCATGGGCGAGCGGCGCAAGTCTGAGCTCGTGCTCGAGCACATCTTCGAGGTGATGGGCGAGCAGTCGGGCACGCGCACAGAGCCGCGCTACACGCTCGGGCTGAGCGACCTGCTGCTATCGTACAACATCCTGCGGCCAGGCTCGCGCAGCCTGCTGGAGAACCTGCTGGAGAACGGCGAGAACTTCAGCCCTGACGAGCAGAACGTAGGGAAGTACGTCTTCACCCCGGCGCCGCGCGAGGACGGCGGCGAAGAGGAGACGGTGGGCGAGGACGGGGAGGCCCTGCCGGCCCGCCGCCGCTTCGGGCGCTACACTGACGACGACGAGTAATATTAAACCCTGTTTGATAGTGTGCAAAGGTTTTTTTCTCGGAGGGGCTGCGCCCCTCCAAACCTCCCCGCTATGCACACGAACGAGCCGGATTTGATATAAGGGCCTATCCGGATAGCCGGATAAGGGGGAGCTTTCAGGGAGGGCAAGCCCTCCCTGGCCCTCCGCCGATATTGAGCAAAGGGGGTGGGCGGCTGGCTTGGCGAGCACTAAACGCGCCGGGTCGGACGCCCGCCCCCTCGCTATGAGGAGAGCATATACGCTATGAGTTTTGAAGATCAGGTCGCTCGCCTGGGCGACCTCTCCCAGCCGCTGTTACACGCTGAGCTGCGGGCCCTGGCGAACCTCGGATCGGAGAGCCTGAAGATCTTCTGGCAGATATGGCGCCAGTTCCCCGGCGAGCGCCGCGCCGCGATCATCCACGAGCTTGACGCCCTGGGCGAGGACAATGTTGATCTGGACTTCCGGCCGGTCTTCCGGGCCTGCCTGGGCGACATTGACCCTGAGGTGCGCGCCGCCGCAGTGGCCGGGCTCTGGGAGGACGAGACCGAGCTGACAATGGACTGGCTGATCCGTCTGATCCAGGACGAGTCTGGCAAGGTGCGGGCCGCCGCCGCCGTCGCCCTGGCCAGCTTCGCCCAGCGGGCCGAGCTGGGCGAGCTGTCGCCGCCCGCCACGCAGCGCGTGTACGAGGCGCTCCTGTCCGTCGCGACCGACCCTGAGCAGCCGCTCGACGTGCGCCGCCGCGCCGTGGAGGGGCTGGGCTACTTCGCCAACGCGAAGGAGGCCCAGGCCGAGATCGGCCGGGCCTACGCCCACCCCGAGGTGACGGTGCGCGAGAGCGCGATCCTGGCCATGGGCCGCTCGATGCGCCCGACGTGGACTCCCTATATCGAGCGCGAGCTGAAGAGCGCCTCGCCCGCGATGCGCTACGAGGCCGCCCGCGCCGTCGGCGAGCTGGGGGAGGACGGCCGCCCGCTCCTGCCCAGCCTCCTGCCGCTGATAGACGATGATGACGGCGAGATCGCCACCACCGCGATCTGGGCGCTCGGCCAGGTCGGCGGCCCAAGCGCCAAGCGTGTGCTTGAGCGACTGGCCCGCTCGAAGGACGACGCCCGCCGCACCGCCGCCAGCGCGGCCCTTGAGGAGCTGTCCATCGCTGAGATCTAGCTGTAAGGGCGCAGCAGGCGCTATCCTGCTGCGCCCCAACGGGATAGGGACAGGGATATGCCACATCACTACATACGCCTGGAAGATCTGGCCGCCACGTATGATCATATCTACCTCTCGCCACACCTCGACGATGCGGCGCTCTCCTGCGGCGGCAGCATCGCCCGCTTTGTCGCCGGCGGGCAGTCGGTGCTGGTGGTGAATATCTGCGCCGGCAGCCCGCCCGCCGACAGCGTGTTCAGCCCCTTCGCCCAGCAGATGCACCGCCAGTGGGCGCTCCCGCCCGCCGAGGCCGTCCGCCTGCGCATCCAGGAGGATGTGGAGGCCCTGGAGACCCTCGGCGCCGACTGCTATCTGCTCGACCGGCTCGACGCGATCTACCGCATGCCCGCCGCCTATGTGGATGACGCCACGCTCTTCGGCACGGTCGCCCCCGGCGACCCGCTGGCCGACTCGCTGCGCGGGCTGATCTCCGCCCTCGCCGCGCGATTCCCGGCCGCGATCTTCTACGCGCCCCTCGGCGTCGGCCAGCACGTCGATCATCAGGCGACCTACGACAGCACCGCTGAGTTTGTGCGCAGCGGCCTGAGCGTAGCCTTTTACGAGGACTTCCCCTACGCTGCGACGGCCGGTGCCCTGGAGCATCGGCTGGCGCAGATCGGCGGGGCGGAGATCTTCTTGCCGAGCATCACGGCCATCGACGCGACCCTGGCCCGCAAGATCAGCGCGGTGGAGTCCTACCGCAGCCAGATCAGCACGCTCTTCGGCGACCTGGGCGCAATGTCCCGCAGCGTCAGCGCCTACGCCGAGGGGCTGCGCCCCGAGTCGGGCACCTACGGCGAGCGGATCTGGATGCAGCGATGAGCATCCTGGCCCGCCCCGCCCGCGCCCGTGTGGGCGAGCTCGCGCTCGTCGAGCCGGATGTGGCCATATGGGACGCCTTCGTGGACGCGCACCCGCAGGGCGGCCTGCTCCAGCGCAGCGCCTGGGGCCGGCTGAAGGCCGACGCCGGGTGGGGCGCGCGTCGGCTCGCCGTCCTCGCCGCCGACGGGCGGCTCATCGCTGGCGCGCTGCTGCTCACCCGCCGCCAGTACGGCATGGCCGTGGCCTACGCCCCGCGCGGGCCGCTGCTCTCCGATGACCAGGCCGCCAACGACCTTTTGCTGGCCGGGCTGACCCGGCTGGCCCGCCGCCAGCGGGCGATCTTCCTGCGCCTGGAGCCGGATCTCACTGAGGATCAGCCTGGCGCTGACCGCACGCATACCTGGCTGCTGCTCCAGGGCATGCGCATCGAGCGCACTGTCCAGCCCCGCAGCAGCATCCATGTGGCGATCGCCGGGCCGACCGAGACAACCTTCGCCGCCTTCAGCAAGGGCCACCGCGCCGATATCCGCCGGGCCGAGCGCGACGGCGTGCAGGTGCGCGTGGGCGCTGAGTCCGACCTCCCGGCCTTCTACGCGATCATGCAGTCTACCGGGGCGCGCGCCGGATTCGGCATCCACAGCGCCGACTACTACCGGGCGGCGTGGCAGCTCTTCCAGCCGCGCAGCCGGCTCCTGCTGGCCGAGATCGCGGGCCGCGCCGTAGCCGCCCACATGGTCTTCGCCGACGCCCGCAGCGGCCGCTACCTCTACAGCGGCGCCGACGAGGCCGGCCTGAAGGCGGGGGCGAACCACCTGCTGGAGTGGCACGCCATGCAGTGGGCCGCCGACCTCGGGTGTGTGGGCTACGACCTCTGGGGGATCCCCGACGCCCTCGGCCGGGCGGCCGGCGCAGGTGAGGCCGAGCGGGCGGGGCTTGAGCGGCTCGCCCAGGATGACCCGCTGATCGGCGTCTACCGCTTCAAGAAGGGGTTCGGCGGCCGCGTCGTGCGCTATCTGCCCGCCTATGACCGCGTGCTGATCCCCGCGCTCTACGGCGTGGCCCGGCGGAGGATCGGGTAGGCTTGCCTCCTCGTGCAACGTCCCTGGGGCTGCGCCCCATGTGGGCCTTGGGGGCCCGCGGCCCCCGGAAATAAGCATATGTTTGGTTGAAATTGCCAGCTTCGCTGGCAATTTCAACCAAACATAGAGAAGGTTTTAGGGCAGCAGCCCTAACCTTGATGAGGAATTTAGGGCCGTCGCCCTAAATCGGGTACAATCCCTACAGGTTATTGAACTCTATGTGGCCCATAGCGCAATTTATGTCGATCACGCTGCGCGAGCTTCTACAAGAGGTTGACACATCGGATGTGCCAAGCGGGCTTGACACGCCCATCTTCGGGCTGGCCTACGACTCGCGCCAAGTGCGGCCGGGCTGGCTGTTTGTGGCCATCCGCGGATTCCACGCCGATGGGCACCAGTACGTGGCGCAGGCGATCGCCGCAGGCGCGGCCGCCGTGGTGGTGGACGTGCGCTACTGGGGGGGGGGCGATGTCGGCGCGCCGCTGATCCGGGTGGCCGACAGCCGGGTGGCCCTGGCGCCGCTGGCGGTGAACTTCCACCGGCGGCCCGGCCTGAGCCTGCGCACGGTCGGGATCACCGGCACGAAGGGCAAGAGCACCACCACCGACCTGGTGAACCAGATCCTTGAGGGCGGCGGATTCAGCACCGGGATGATCAGCACGGTAGACTTCAAGGTCGGCGCGCGGCGCTGGCCGAACAGCACCCGCCAGAGCACCCCCGAGGCCCCCGAGATCCAGGGGCTGCTGCGCGAGATGGCCGACGCCGGCTGCGACTACGCGGTGATCGAGTCGACCTCGCACGCCCTCTCGGCCCGCTGGAACCGGCTCGGCGGCTGCTTCTTCGACGCGGCGGTCTTTCTCAATATCACCCACGAGCACCTGGACTACCACGGCAGCTTCGAGCAGTACCGCGCCGACAAGGCCCGCCTGTTCGAGATGCTCGGCGAGGGCGGGCAGGGCGACGCCTGGGCGATCGTCAACGCCGACGACCCGAGCTACCAGTACTTCCTCGACGCCGCGCCCGCCCGCGCCCGCCGGCTGACGTTCGGCGCACAGGCCGCCGCCGATGTGCGCGCCCACGAGGTGGTCGCCGGGCCGGGCGGCTCCTCGCTGCGGGTGACGACGC
Source organism: Chloroflexales bacterium (assembly GCA_037140315.1). GTDB lineage: Bacteria > Chloroflexota > Chloroflexia > Chloroflexales > Chloroflexaceae > Oscillochloris. The sequence goes on along the minus strand of JBAXES010000257.1, from coordinate 1,245 downwards.
CGTGGGGCCCGACACGCCTGCGGCTCCAGCTCCCCGGCAGCTTCAATGTCTCGAACGCCCTGGCCGCTCTCAGCGTCGCCCTCAGCCAGGGCATCCCCCTGGAGCGGGCCGCCGCGGCCCTAGAGGCGGTGCCGGGCATCCGCGGGCGTATGCAGCCGGTAAACCTGGGCCAGCCCTTCGATGTGATCGTGGACTACGCCCACAGCCCGGACTCCTTCGACCAGGTGCTCGGCATGCTGCGCCCGCTCACCCAGGGCCGGATCATCGTTGTGTTCGGCAGCGCGGGCGAGCGCGACCGGGCCAAGCGCGCTATCCAGGGCGAGATCGCCGGGCGCTACGCTGACCTGCTGGTGCTGACGGACGAGGACCCGCGCGGCGAGGACCCGGCCGCGATCATCGCCGAGATCGCCGAGGGCGCCGAGCGGGCCGGCAAGCGCGCCGGCGACGGCTACCTCTGCATCCCCGACCGGGCCGAGGCGATCCGCGCGGCCATGGCCGCCGCCCGCCCCGGCGACCTGGTGCTGCTCCTGGGCAAAGGCCACGAGGGCAACATTATCTACGCTGGTAGCACCATCCCCTGGGACGAGGCCGAGGCCGCCCGCGAGGCGCTGCGCGCGCTGGGCTACTGATAATGGTGAATGGTGAATGCCGGGCATTCAGCATTCAGCATTCACCATTCACCATTCCCATGATCGACCTGGCCCCCAACAACCCCTACGCCCTCACCGTCGCCACGCCGATCATCGCGGCGGCGGGCAGCCTGGGCTACGGCGTGGAGGTGTCCCGCCACCTCGGGCTGGGCGCGCGCCCGGCCACCCACGGCCTGGGCGCCCTGGTCACCCGCAGCACCAGCCTGCGCCCGCACAAGGCCCGGCCCCTGCCCGACATCATCGAGACGCCGGCCGGGCTGCTCTACCGGGGCTGGGAGCACAACCCCGGGCTGCGGGCGGTGCGCGAGCGCTTCGCGCCGATCTGGGCGACCTGGGATCTGCCGGTGGTGGTGAGCCTGTGGGGCGATGGCGCAGCGGAGGTGGCCGAGGCGGCCGCGCTGCTGGAGGGCGTCGAGGGGGTGATGGGCGTGGAGCTGCCGCTGCTCGCCAACGGCGCGCTGACGCCCGATGCCGTTGGCCGGCTGGTGGCCGCGGTGCGCCGGGCCACCATGCTCCCGCTGATCGTGAAACTGCCCGGCCAGGCCCCCGACATCCTATCTCTGGCCCGCGCCGCCGTCACGCACGGGGCCGACAC
>JBAXES010000256.1:0-6141 GCA_037140315.1 Chloroflexales bacterium | reverse complement strand
GCTTTGCAAGCAGGAGGTCCGGGGTTCGAATCCCCGTCGCTCCACCACGGTGGGACGCGGAATCTCTGTACAGGGGTTCCGCGTTTTTGTGCGTTTTGAGGCACTGCGTACAATACTGCGTACAATAGGCCCAGACCGCCTCAGCCCCCCTCAGTCAGCTCCCGGTACAGCTCCTCCAGCGCGGCCCGCATCTGCGCCAGCGTTACCTTTGCATAGCGCGCCGTCACCGTGCCCGGCGTATGCCCAAGGATGGCTGCGATCACCCGGTCGCTGACACGCTCACCCAGCAGCGTCGCACAGGTGTGCCGCAGATCGTGCAGTCGGACATGGGCCAGCCCGGCGCATGTGAGCAGCAGGCGGTAGTGGCGAAGCAGATTCGATGGCCCGAGCGGAGTCCCTGTCTCGGTGGGGAACACCAGGTCGCGGTCATTCCAGCCTGCTCCCATCAGCACGGCCTCCTCCTGCTGATTACGCTGGTGGGAGCGCAACCGTTCCAGCAGCGCAGGTGCTATCGGCAGCAACCGCTGCCCGGCATCTGTTTTGTGTACTCGCTGATAACCACCTTCCCGTTGATGGGTTGTACTTGCCGACGCACCTGCAAGGTGCCCGCTTCCCAGTCCAGGTCAGCCCAACTCAGCCCAAGGGCTTCACCGCGACGTAGGCCCAGCGCTAAGAGCAGGTGGTAGATCAGGGCGTAGCGCGGGTTCGTCTTTGGCAGACTCTTGGTGCGTCCATCTTTTGTCGTGTAGGGCTTGCGATGATCAAGCTGGCCATCAGCTGCCAGAAGCAGCGCGTGGGCCTCTTTGAGGCTCAGAACACAAGCGCGGTCATTAAGGAAAGTTCGCACCGCCTTCGCCTGCTTGTCCAGCGTGCCCCAGCTGGTCAGGAAGACCACCAGCCCACCGGGGCGCACCAGGCGCAGGGCCTTGGCGAAGAAGTAGTCGTGGATCGTGCTGCGCAGCGCGGCGGGCACGGTCGGGTCGTGGACGGCCAGATCGCCGAAGGGCACATTGGAGATCGCCAGGAGGGTGATGACCGTAAGGTCCTGGTCGCGCAGTGCCGCAAGGCGAGCGGCATCGCGCTCAGGGGTAAGCACGTGGACGCCGCCGACCACCTCGATGGCCAGGGCGTGGGCGGGCAGCAGATGAATAGAGAATAGAGAGGTAAGAATGAAGAATAAGCCGCCAGCGTGGGCGTGACCGCTTTCGCTATTCTTCATTCTCACTTCTCTATTCTCTGCGTGCGGCCCGGCGCTCACGAGGGCGCCTCGTCGGCGACACGACCGACGGCGGCCAGGAAGCGCTGGATGTCGCCGGGGTCGCGCAGGCGGAAGCGCTCGCCGTTGAGCGCGGTCACGCTGACCACGGCAACGCGAGTCAGATCGTCGGTGGCGTTGCTGTCGGCGTCGAGCAGGACGTAGGTGCAGAGCAGCAGCGGGAAGCCGCCGACGCGGCTGTGGAACAGGGCCGCGCTGATCGGCGGCGAGTCGAGGAGCGGGTGCATGCAGGTTCCCTTCGGTGAAGGCGAGTGCCTGCACATAGAGAGACCACCGCGCTATCGCGGTGGTAGGGGCCTGACCGGACTGTGGATCGGGAGGACGTGTGCTATGATTCCGCGAGGAATGCCACCTGCCGAGGATGCCGCGATGGCCGCCACTGCACTCGAACGGGCCATCAATCCTCAGCCCTACCGCGCGGCGGGCGAGACAGCGTAAAGGATGGGTCATGCAGATTGGGATCATCGGACTCGGCAACCTGGGCACGGCGCTGGCCCAGCTGCTCGCCGCCAACGGCCATCACCCGTGGGGCTGGGAATATAACCCCGCGGTCGTGGCCGAGATCATCGCGCAGCATACGAACAGCCGCTACCTTCCCGGTGTCGCCCTCTCACCACAGCTGACCGCCACCAGCCAGTTGGACGAGGTGCTCGCCCAGAGTGAGGCCATCTTTGTCACCCTGCCGTCGGCGTTTATCCGCGCGACCCTGGCCCCGCAGGCCCACCGCCTACGCCCGAACGCGCTCGTCGTGAACCTGGCCAAGGGCATCGACCGCGACAGCGGGCTGACCGCCTATCAGACGGTCACGGCGCTCTTCCCGCAGCAGCAGTGCCTGATGCTGGCTGGCCCGGCGATTGCCAGCGAGTTCGCACGCGGCCTGCCGACCTTGGTCGTCCTAGCCGGCGGCAGCCCGGCGACGATGCTGCCGATCGCGCGGCTGCTCGACACAGATTTCTTCCGGGTGCGCTTTTCGGACGACGCCCTCGGCGTCGAGCTTGGCGGCATCCTGAAAAATGTCTACGCGATCGGCCTGGGCTTTTTCGATGGCAAGCAGGTGACCAGCGCCAACTTTCGGGCCGCCTATCTGACGATGGCGCTAGAAGAGATGGCCCGGCTGGGCGTGGGACTGGGCGCGCAGAAGGAGACCTTCTTCTCGCTGGCCGGCATGGGCGATCTGCTGGCCACTGCGCTGAGTGCGCAGAGCCACAATCGTCACCTGGGCGAGCAGATCGCGGCAGGTCAGGACATTGCCGATGTGGAGGCAGCCAGCGGGCTGCTGCCTGAGGGCTACCAGACCCTGCGCACGGTGCTGCTGCTCGCCGAGAAGATCCACGTCCCGGTGCCGCTTGCCCTGGGCATTTGGCATGTGCTAACCGGCCGTACGACCGCGGCGCGCTTTATCGAGGCGTTTGTGCGCGACTTCATCAGCGTGTGAGGGGAGGGCGCGCAACGTGGCACGATCGTTACGTGACGAGCCGCCGGTGTGCATACGAGATCCGCGCTCACCGCTAGCAGCAGCATATGTCGCCCACGACCACGGGCCGGCGGGAGCGGGCTACGAGGTGGGGGTGCGCACCGCGAGACCGGGAACACGCTCAAAGTCCGGGTCATTCGTCGCCAGGAAGGTGATACCCTCGCGCTGCATTACCGCGACGATCAGTGAGTCGTTGACCATCAGGCCGTGCTGCTCACGGAAGGCGCGGCTGGCGTGGAGATCGCGGTAGGTGAGGGGCAGGATATCAACCCGCGCCTGGCGCAGGTCACGGAGGATGCTACGATAGCGCGTGAGCTGCTGCACGAGGTCGGGCCGCTGCTTGAGCAGCGCCACAGCCTCGGCGGAGCGCTGGGCCTGGCCCTGGGCGAGCAGCTCCAGTACCATCGCCCGGTGGAGCACATCAGCGGTGACCGACACGCTGGTGAACAGACTGAGCGTGCCGCGCGCCCCGTGCTCAAGCAACGCAACGCATGAGCGGTTGAATTGAGACTGGGGCGTGAGCGCATAAACAAGGACGTTCGCGTCGAGCATCACCGCCGCGCCGGTCGGGATGTCGCGCAGCAGCCGGCTCATCGCCGGAAGTCGTCGAGGTCGACGTTCGCAAGGGCCATCAGCGGGTCGGCCAGTGCGGCGTCGAGGCCCGGGAACGCGAGATCACCGAAGAGGCCGCTGAGCCGGGCGACCGCAGCCACGGCCTCCACTGATCCGGCAGCCGGTACGCCCACATCATCATCACTCGCTGGGGAGGCGAAGAACTGCTCAATAAGCTGCTCGGGCGTGAGCTGGAGCCGCGCCGCCCGCTCGCTGAGGCGCCGGTAGACCTCCTCAGTAACGGCTATCGTCTGCATGCGCGTACTCCTTCATCCCACCGATCAGCCTCACTGCATTGTAGCATAGAGTTAGATCAAACATTGCGGGAGAAGAGTCAGGGCTCGTGCAAAGTCCCTGGGGCTGCGCCCCAGACCCCGCTTTTTGTCAGGTTTGGGCGGCGAAGCCGCCCAAACCTGACAAAAAAATAACGTGGGGGCGGCGAAGCCGCCCCCACACCCCCTCCGGGAGGTGACTTTGCACCAGCCCTGGGAGAAGAGTGATGGTCGGAAATGCGAAACCTATGCCAGCACTCTCGAAAGGTCAGGTTTACCTTGCTCCGGGCGGAAGATCGGGCTGGGTGGGATCGCCTGCCCACACGTGGTGAACTGGCCGACTTCGCGCGCGGGATGGCCCTGGGCGCGGCGGCCTGCGGCGGGATGCTCGGCGTCGCAGCGACGAAGGGCTGGGTTGTGGCGCCGGCCTGGGGCTGGTCAGAGACACACTCCCCGGCCACCGTGCTCGCCTCGGCTACGCGGATCGCCGCGCAGGAGGGTACGCTGTTCGACGAGGAGATGGTCTTCCGGGGCTACGGGCTGGACACGCTGCGCGCGGCGCTGGGGCTGCCCGGCGCGCTGGCCCTGAGCATCGCGCTCTTCGCGCGCTACCATGGTTCGGGCGCGAAGCGCTTCCTCGGGCTGAGCGCGGCCGAGCTGCTGCTCGCTCTACTACGGCTGCGCACCGGCAACCTCTGGCTGGTCTCCGGCTTCCACCTGGCCTGGAACCTCATGCAGAAGGCGGTCTTCGGCCCACCGGACGGCGCGCCCTCGCTGCGCCCGCTCCACATCCACGGCCCGGCGGCCTGGGTCGGGCACCCCGGCCACCCGGAGCCGGGCTGGCTGCAGATCCTCTGGACGCTGGAGATGGCGGCGACGGCGGGGGCGGAGCTGTGGCGGTCGCGGTCGCGCTGAGCACACCCGCCGAGGTCGTTCACACCTTGGGCTCGTCAGTATATACTTGACAAAGTTAATTGAATAAATTATATTTTGCGCTATCGCTATCCAGGCTTGCATCGCATACCAACGCAGAGGCGTCCACATCAGCGGTTTCGATCACATCACGCCGCGCTCCGACCCGCGCATAATCACCGCCGCGCGCCCGTACATAAAGGGCCTGACCCAGCGCAGCACCTCCGCGCCCAACGTTGAGACGGTCTACCGGGAGAAGCACCTGTGACTACTACCTTCGTACCACCGCTCCTGAGCAGTGTCACCACCCATTACCCGCAGACGGAGCGCCAGTCCGCCTTCATGGCCCTGGCCGACCAGCTGGCCGTGCGGGCGGCGGCGCGGGCGGCGGCCAATGATCGGGACAATGTCTTCCCGTTCGAGACCTTCAGCGACCTCCACGCGACCGGCTACCTGGCCCTCACCGTGCCCGAGGAGTACGGCGGGAAGGGTGCCAACGCCCTTGAGGTGGCCCTGGCGCAGGAGCGCTTTGCCCGCGGCGATGGCGCGGCGGCCCTGGCCGCCACCATGCACATCGGGCATATCGGCTTGCTCGCCCAGACCCGCTCTTGGCCGCCGGCCCTCTTCGCGCGGCTCTGCCGCGAGGTGGTGGAGGAGGGCGCGCTGATCAACGTCGCCGCCAGCGAGGCTGACCTGGGCAGCCCCTCGCGCGGCGGGCTCCCCAAAACGACAGCGACCCGCACAGCCAGCGGATGGCGGCTGGACGGGCACAAAAGCTGGATCAGCCTGGCCACCGCCGCGCGCTACTTCACGGTGCTCGCCGCGATCCACGCGGAGGGCCAGCCGCCCCGCCGGGCCAGCTTCCTGGTGCCGACGAACACGCCGGGGCTGCGCATTGCGGAGACCTGGGACAATCTGGGGATGCGGGCCACGGCCAGCCACGACGTGGTGCTGGAGGGCGTGGAGCTCCCTGACGAGGCGCTGCTGCCCGACGAGGGCGCACGCCTGGCCGGCGACCCGCGGATCTGGGCGATTGTGACCGGCGCGGTGTACACCGGGATCGCTGCCGCAGCCCGCGACTTCACGGTGCAGTTCGCCCGCGAGCGACGACCCAACGGGCTGCCCGGCCCGATCGCCGAGCTCCAGACGGTGCAGCACCGCGTGGCCGAGATCGAGTTGCTGCTGCTCCAGTCGCGTGCGGTGCTGTACGGCGCGGGCGAGGCGTGGCTGGCCCACCCCGAGCATCACGATGCCCTGGCGTGGCAGCTGGCGGCGGCGAAGTACCTGGCCACCAACAATGCCATTAAGGTGACCGACCTGGCACTGCGGGTGGTGGGCCTGGCCGGGCTGTCGCGCGCCCTGCCGCTGGAACGTTACTTCCGCGACGTGCGCGCCGGACTCGGCCACCCGCCTATGGACGATGCGGCGCTCACGGCGATCGGCCGGGCCGCCCTGGGGCTCTGAAGGGAGTGGAACCCTCCCTTGACCCTCCCATTTTTACCTCAGAACCTGTGAGGACCCGATGGCCCCACTGCTCGATGTGCGCAACCTGGAGACCCACTTTCATACCCAGGATGGGGTGGTAAAGGCCGTCA
>JBAXES010000255.1:0-6147 GCA_037140315.1 Chloroflexales bacterium | reverse complement strand
GGGCGACATTTCCGGGCACGCTCACCTCGCTCAGGGGCGGGGCGAGCTCGTGCGGCATGGGCTGGGCTGCGTCTTGGGCGAGGCGCTCCCAGAGGGCATCATCGTTGGCGTCGATAGGTTGGCGGGTTCGGCGAGTGCTCATAGCTCACACATGGTACAAAGGCGGATACGACTGATAGGATACACGAACAACGCCGGGGCTCAGCTGCGGAAGATGATAATGCTGATCGACGACGCGAGCAGCGTGGCCACCAGCATCATCAGGATGCCGAAGAGGATGAGCGAGATATAGAGGCCGTAGCCATTTTCCATGTCGAGGAACTGCGTGATCATCCAGAGGACGAACATTACGATGCAGGTTCCAAGCACCAGAAAGATCAGCTGTTGCATAGGGTTGCCGTCTGTCCTTGCAAGATACTGCTGGCACATGTCGCCCCGAGCGCAGCGAGGGGTGACAGACGAAGACGTTGCTCCCGGCACCACTGGCCGGCCGGATCATTGGGTACTCGGAATGACAGGGCACGGTCGGTCGATGTTTGCCAGCAGTATCCTTGCAAGCACCCTGCCGGGCTGCGGTTGTTCTCTTGGTGGTTCATGCCCGTCAGGTGGCGCGAGGCTGTGCTAGCGACATGCGACGGGGTTCTGGGCCTGGGCGTAGACCCGTGCGAACTCGTCCATGTAGAGCCTGGCGATGGCCGGGTCGTCGATGATCAGCAGGTTCTCGTCGTTCACGCTCTCGGCGCGGCTGGTGAAGTTATACGATCCGGTGATGACCACGCGCTGGTCGATAATGATCACTTTGTGGTGCATCGTGTAGCAGTTGCCGTCGCTGAGCACGTCCACCTTGGCCTTTCGCAGGCGCTCATACTCGCTGCCGACACCCTCGGCGTTACGTTTCTCGAAGACCCCGCGCACGGGCAGGCCGGCCTGCGCTCGGGCGATCATGGCGTCGCCGATGGCGTCGCTGGTGAAGGAGAAGGCCAGGAAGTCGACGCTCTGGGTGGCCCGGCCGATCCAGTCGACGACGTGCTTGCTGACCCCGTCCTTGGGCGCGAAGTAGTTCTCAACCGACACGCCGCCGACGCTCACCCTAGGGTTGGGCGTCTGGGGCTGCTTGCTAGTGCCGAAGTGGCTGGCGGCCATCTGGCTGAACTCGGCCTGGTAGTTGGCCACGATCGCGGGGGCGGTGATCCGCAGCAGGTTATTGTTATTGCGGTAGGTGTCGTTCGTGGTCGCGTTCCACGAGCCGGTCCAGACGAGCGCCGCATCCACGATGATAAACTTGCTGTGGAGGAAGGCGTCGGTCTCCTCCCACGTCACGGGGATCTTGGCGTCCTGGGCGGTGCCGGCCCACTTCGCCATCGTGGGGTCATCGAGGTTCTCGCGGTCGAGGGCGAGGCGCACCTTCACGCCGCGCCGCTTGGCGCGCACGAGGGCGTCGGCGACGCTGTCCAGGTTGTACTCATAGGTGGCCATATCGACGCTGCTGGCGGCGGCGTCGATGTCGGCGATGATCGCCTGCTCGTAGGGCGGCGGAGTGCGGTTCTTGGCCACATCGGGGTAGACCAGGCTCGGCGTGGTGAAGAAGACCTGGATCGCGCTGGTGGCTGCGGGGCCACCGGCGGCTGCGGGTGCGGCCCCCGTCGCGTTCGAGCGGGGCCCGGTCGTGGCCGCCATCTGGCGGATCAGGTAGGCACCGCCGAGCAGACAGACCGCGATCACGATCACGACGCCGAGGGGATTGCGCTGGCGGCCGACCGCCGGCGTGCGCTTCTGTTTACTGGTTGACATGGGCGTCAGCTCGTGCGGTGCGAGATCCGGGAGATCAGCCGGGCAGCGCAGGGGCAAGCTCGGCGAGGGCGGCCTCGGCGAGGGCGATCACATCCAGGCCGCCCTCGGCGGCCTGGCGGGCGGCCCGGCGGGCGGCCTGGCGCACGGCGGCCACCAGCGCAGCGGCCCGCTCATCGCTCTGCTGGGGCGCGGCCGCGCGCACGGCGGCCGCGCCGGCCCAGCGCACCAGCCGCTGGGCCTGGGGGTCCTCAAGGTCGCCGGCGAGGCCCTCATCCTCAAGCATGCGCTCGGCGGCCTGCCGCTGGCGCGGGGTTAGGCTGTCACTATCGCTCATAGGCTTCATTATACACGGGGCTGCGTCCTTATCCCAGGTAATGATCATATTGTTGGTTGCGATTACCAGCGAAGCTGGTAATCGCAACCAACAATATGAAGGGTCATAGGGCTGTCGCCCTAAAGATTAGAGCCGCGAGCGCGGGTCGAGCGCGTCGCGCAGGCCGTCGCCGAGGAAGTTAATGCTCAGCACGGTAAGGAAGATCAGGGCGCCGGGGAAGAGCGCGAGCCAGGAGGCGGCCTGGAGGTATTGGCTGCCGTCGGTGACGAGCCGGCCCCAGGTCGGCGTGTCGGGCGGGAAGCCGACGCCGAGGAAGGAGAGCGTCGACTCGGTGATGATCGCGTTGCCGACCTCGAGGGTGGCGGCGACGATGATCGGGCCGATCGCGTTGGGCAGGATATGCCGGAACATGATCGCCCACTGGCCCACACCGAGGGCGGTAGCGGCCTCGATGAACTCCTTCTCCTTAAGCGAGAGGAAGGAGGCGCGCACGATGCGGGCCGTCTGCATCCAGGCCAGGCCGCCGATCACCGTCACCACAATCACAAAGATGCCCGCCTCGGGCGACCCCATCGCCTTGATCACCGGCTCGCGGAAGAGGTAGACGGTGAGCAGGATGAGCGGGATCTGGGGCAGCGAGAGGAACAGGTCGGTGATGCGCATGAGCACCTGGTCGATCGTGCCGCCGAAGAACCCGGCCATCGCGCCGATCAGCGTGCCCAGCGAGATCGCGATGACCATGGCGACGAAGCCGACCGCCAGCGAGACGCGCCCGCCGTACAGGCTGCGGGCCAGCAGGTCGTGCCCGATGTCGTCGGTGCCGAGGAGGTGGATGCTGTTAGGCGGGGTCATCAGCGACAGGAAGTCGAGGTGGTCGATCAGCACGCGCAGGTCGGGGTGCGGGTCGGTGATCGGCACGCCCTCTTTGTCAAGCTGGCCGAGCAGGTAGCCCTGGTAGATCATCGCGCCGAAGGAGACGGACAGCCCGAAGAAGAGCAGCGTGGCGACGCCGAACATCGCCAGCCGGTGCTTGCGGAAGCGACGCCAGGCATCGCCCAGGAGCGTGCGCGGCCTGGCCGCGACGCCGGTGGTGAGCTGCTGCGATAGGGCGGGCGCGCTGCCGGCGGATGCCCGGCCATCGAGCGCCTGGTCGGCTTCAGACATAGGATAGTTCCTTAAATATCGGAGGGAGGGTTTCAGGGAGGGCTACGCCCTCCCTGGCCCTCCCCTTTTTATTAGCCGTAGCGCACGCGCGGGTCGAGGACGCCGTAGAGGATGTCGGCGACCAGGTTGAAGAACACCGTGAGCATGGCGAAGATGAAGGTCAGGGCCATCACCACCGGCGTGTCCGAGCTGTTGATCGAGCTGATCAGCAGCTGGCCAAGGCCGTTCACGCGGAACAGGTTCTCGGTGATGATCGCGCCGGCGAAGATGGTGGGGATGCCGAGGGCGATCAGGGTGATCACCGGGATGAGGCTGTTGGCGAGGACGTGGCGGACGACCACGACGCGCTCGGTGAGGCCCTTGGCGCGGGCGGTGCGCACATAGTCGAGGGAGAGGTTGTCGAGCATCGAGGAGCGCATAAAGCGGGTGAGGGCGGCCGTCTGCTGCACCACCAGCACCGTGATCGGCAGGAACATCTGGCGGAGCTGCTCGAAGAGGCCGGCCAGCCCCTTGGCGTCAACAGTTTTATAGACGATCGGAAACCATTTGAGGTTAACGGCAAACACCAGCATGAGAACCAGGCCGGTGAAGAATGACGGCACCGAGAAGCCAATAAATGAGAAGACGGTGCCGACCTGATCGAAGAGCGAGTATTGTTTCACTGCTGAGATCATCCCGATTGGGATTGCCAACATGACCGCGATCAGGTAGGCCACGCCGACGACCTGCAGGGTCTGCGGGAGGCGCTGCTTGACGAGATCGATGACCGGGGCCTTGGTGTTAAAGGAGATGCCCCAGTCGCCGCGGGAGAGCGAGCTGAGCCACTTGACATAGCGCAGTGGCCAGGGCTGGTCGAGGCCGAGGGATGTGCGGATGCGCTCGCGCACCTCCTGCGGGATGGAGGGATTGAGGGCGAACTGGGCCAGGGGGTCGCCGGGGGCCAGGGAGAGGATGGCGAAGATCACGAAGCTGATCACCAGGATGGTCGGGATCGCGATCAGTACGCGGCGCAGAATATACTGAGTCATCGAATGGCTCCTCTCTGGCGGGGGTACTGCGGGTGGCTCCGCCACCCCAAACAATTTTTGTGCCTGGCAGGCGCATGCGGCACTGATAGTGCTGCGGCGCGGCTACGCCGCGCCGCAGCACTATCAGGAGATTTCGCGGGAGCGGCTTCGCCGCTCCCAAACCCTCACCATACTACGAGGTGCGCTTCCAGTCCTGGATGTTCCAGAGCACTGAGTCGAAGGTGCTGAAGGTCGGGCCGTCGAGGTTCTTGGCCTTGCCGTTGGGCGTGATACGGTTGATCAGGCCGATAACCGCGTTGTCCTTGACCAGCAGGTCGTTGAGCTGGATGGCCAGCTCGGCGCGCTTGGCCAGATCAAGCTCGGCCTTGAACTTGGCGAAGAGCGCATCGTACTCCTTGCTGCAGTAGCGACCGTCGTTGCTGCCCTGCCACTTGTTCTTGGCGGAGTTGACCTTGGCGCAGGTCCAGCTCTCGAGGTAGGACTGCGGGTCGATGTCGGAGGGGCTGTTGGTGTACATCTGCAGGTCGGCGTAGAACTTGTTCAGCGTGTCGGGGTTGCCCGGGTCGCCGCTGAAGAACACGCCGGCGTCGATGGCCTTCAGGTTGACCTGGATGCCGATCGCGGCGAGGTTGGACTTGATGATCGCCTGCACGCCCTGGCGCAGGGTGTTGATGCTGGTCTGGAAGCTGACGATCAGCTTCACGCCATTCTTCTCACGGACGGTGCTGCCCTCGGGGGCCTTCCAGCCGGCGTCGTCGAGCAGCTTCTTCGCCCCCTCTACGTCCAGGTCGCACTTAGTGTTGGGCGAGTTCAGGCTGGGCGGGGCCGCGATAAGGTTGCAGGTCGCCACGCCCGAGGGGCCGTAGAGCTGGTCGGCGATGGCCTTGCGGTCGATCGCAATGTTGATCGCCTGGCGCACGGCCGGGTCGCTAAAGAAGGGGTGCTTCTGATCAGGCTCGGAGCGCTTGTCGCCGAGGGCCGGGTCGGGGTTGGCGGAGTTGACCACAATGCGCTCGATGCCGAAGGAGCCGCCGGCGACCGCGTCGCACTTGCCGGCCTCGAGGATCGGCTTGAGCACAGCGGCGGGAACCTGCAGGTTCCAGGCGTAGTCGACCTCGCCGGTCTCGCAGACCGCACGGGCGGCCGAGGTGGCGTCGCCGCCGCCCTTGATCTCGATCGTGTCGAAGGCGACCTTATCGGCGTTGCGGTAGTTGGGGTTCTTCTCGTAGAGCACCGTGTCGCCGGGCTTGAGCTCCTTGAGCTTATAGGCGTTGGTGCCGATCGGGGCCAGGTTGGCCGCCTGGCAGGCCGCGTCGCTGATCGCGGCGGCGCCGATGCACTTGGCGAACTGGGCCTTCTGGAGGATCATGCCGTTGTAGCTGGTGAAGGTGACGTAGGGGTTGGCGGTCGCCTCCTTCCAGGTGATCTTCACCGTGGTCGGGTCGATCGCCTCGACCGTCTTCACATTGCTGAAGTTCGCGTTGGTGGCGCAGGCGGTGGCCTCATCGGCGCAGTACTGCCAGGTGAAGACCACATCGTCGGCGGTGAAGGGCGTGCCGTCCGACCACTTCACGTCCTTCTTGAGCTTCCAGGTGACGGTCGTGCCATCCTTGGCGACGCCGCCATTGGCCACGGTCGGGACCTCCTCGGCCAGGGCGGGCACCAGCTCATCAGCCGAGTTGCGGTGGGCCAGGGGCTCCAGGATGACAGTGGCGCCATCGAAATCCTTGGTGCCGGTGGCCTGGTGCGGGTTAAGGATGGTGACCGCCTGCCAGTACAGGATGGTCAGCTTGCCGCCGGCGGCGGGGGCCGCAGCGGTGGGGGCAGCGG